>NZ_JBFAZW010000082.1:0-49456 GCF_040682015.1 Dactylosporangium sp. NPDC051485 | reverse complement strand
GCCCGGTCCCATTCCGAACCCGGAAGCTAAGCCCTCCAGCGCCGATGGTACTGCACCCGAGAGAGTGTGGGAGAGTAGGACGCCGCCGGACAAACTTTCGATCGAGGGTCGCCCCGTTGGGCGGCCCTCGACTCGTTTTACCGGGTCGAGCGCATGTGACGCACCCCGGTTGGGAAGGATGAAGCCGTGAACGCTACGCCAGAAAACGGCAACGGCCAGGACGGCCCGAGGCGGCCGCGCCGAGACGACGACAGGCCGGCTCGTGGGCGGGATGAACGTCCGGGTGGTTTCCGCGACGGCCGGGGTGACCGGTCGGGTGGTTTCCGCGACGGCGGCCGGGGCGACGGGCCGCGCGGCGACCGTTCGCGCGACGACCGGCCCCGCTCGGGGTTCCGGGACGGCAGCGGCAGCGGCGGCGGCGGCGGCGGCGGCGACCGTCCGCGTGGCGGGTTCCGCGATGGTGGCCGGGGCGAGCGCCCAGGTGGCTTCCGCGAGGGTGACCGCGATGGCCGGCAGGGTGGCTTCCGCGAAGGTGGCCGGAGTGACCGGCCGGGTGGTTTCCGTGACGGTGGCCGGGATGACCGGCCGCGCGGTGGGTTCCGCGATGGTGGCGACCGGCCCCGTGGCGGCTCTCGTGATGGCGAGGACCGGCCGCGGCGTACCTTCCGCGAGGGGGACCGGCCGGGTGGCTTCCGTGAGGGCGGCCGTGACGACCGTCCGTCGGGTGGCTTCCGCGACCGTGGCGACCGGCCGACCGGCGGTGGCTTCCGTGACCGTGGGGACCGGCCGTCCGGTGGGTTCCGTGACCGTGACCGCGGCGACCGGCCCTCGGGTGGCTTCGGCGACCGTGACCGTGGCGACCGGCCGACCGGCGGTGGCTTCCGTGACCGCGGCGACCGTCCCTCGGGCGGGTTCCGCGACCGTGACCGCGGCGACCGTCCCTCGGGCGGGTTCCGCGACCGTGACCGTGGCGACCGGCCGACCGGCGGTGGCTTCCGTGACCGTGGGGACCGGCCGTCCGGTGGGTTCCGTGACCGTGACCGCGGCGACCGTCCCTCGGGTGGCTTCGGCGACCGTGACCGTGGCGACCGTCCGACCGGCGGCGGCTTCCGTGACCGTGGGGACCGGCCGTCCGGCGGGTTCCGCGACCGTGACCGCGGCGACCGTCCCTCGGGCGGGTTCCGTGACCGTGACCGCGGCGACCGGCCGACCGGCGGTGGCTTCCGTGACCGTGACCGCGGCGACCGGCCGACCGGCGGTGGCTTCCGTGACCGTGGGGACCGGCCGTCCGGCGGGTTCCGCGACCGTGACCGCGGCGACCGTCCCTCGGGCGGCTTCGGCGACCGTGACCGTGGCGACCGTCCCTCGGGTGGCTTCCGCGATCGCGGGGACCGGCCCTCTGGTGGGTTCCGTGACCGTGACCGCGGCGACCGTCCCTCGGGTGGCTTCGGCGACCGTGACCGTGGTGAGCGTCCCTCGGGCGGCTTCCGCGACCGCGACCGCGGCGACCGTCCGACCGGCGGTGGCTTCCGCGATCGCGGGGACCGGCCGTCCGGTGGGTTCCGTGACCGTGACCGTGGCGAGCGTCCCGCCGGTGGTGGCTTCCGCGATCGCGGGGACCGGCCGTCCGGCGGGTTCCGTGACCGTGACCGTGGCGAGCGCCCCACCGGCGGTGGCTTCCGTGACCGCGGGGACCGGCCGTCCGGTGGGTTCCGTGACCGTGACCGTGGCGAGCGTCCCGCCGGTGGTGGCTTCCGCGATCGGGACGGCCGCACCGGCGGGTTCCGGGACCGGGAGACCGGTGAGCGTGGTGCCGGCGTCCAGCGGTCCGAGGGGCTGCGGCGCAGCGACTCCGGCGGGTACCGGCCGCGTACCAGCGACCCCGGGTTCGTCAGCACCGAGCAGGAGGGCGAGGAGAGCGTCAGCCGGGTCGCCGATCCGGTGCTCGCCGACGACATCGTGGCCTCGGAGCTCGATCGGGAGGTGCGGGCCGAGCTGAGCTCGCTCGCCCGGCCCGTGGCCGAAGAGGTGGCGCGGCGGCTGGTGGCGACCGGGCAGCTGATCGACGAGGACCCCGAGCTGGCGCTGGCGCACGCCCTGGTGGCGCGGCGGAAGGCGTCGCGGATCGCGGTCGTGCGGGAGGCGGCGGGGCTCGCGGCGTACCACGCCGGGGAGTGGCAGACGGCGCTGGGCGAGCTGCGGACGTACCACCGGATGACCGGTCGGCAGACCCACATCGCGGTGATCGCGGACTGTGAGCGGGCGCTCGGGCGGCCGGAGAAGGCGATCGACCTGTTCCGCACCGCGGACCGGGAGGCGCTGTCGGCCGAGGAGATCGTGGAGCTGCTCATCGTGGCCGCCGGGGCCCGCGGGGACCTCGGTCAGCACGACGCGGCGGTGGCGATGCTGCAGGTGCGCGAGCTCACCTCGGCGCCGGAGGCGCCGTGGGCGGCGCGGCTGCGGTACGCGTACGCCGATGCGCTGCTGCGGGCCGGGCGCCGGGAAGAGGCGCGGGAGTGGTTCGCCCGGGCCGCGGACCTCGACGAGGACCTGCGCACCGACGCGGCCGAGCGGCTGCTGGAGCTCGACGGGATCACCCTGGACGGCGACACGGACGGCGAGGACGCCGAGGGCGAGGACGCCGGCCGGGAGCAGGCGAGCGGCGACTACGACGAGGACGACGACGAAGGCGACGAGGACGACGAGGACGACGACTACGACGACGAGGAAGACGACGACCTCGACGACGAAGACGAAGACGACCTCGACGACGACGAAGATGACGACGACCTCGACGAAGACGACGACGATGACTATGACGACGATGAAGACGACGACTACGACGACGAGGACGATGAGGACTACGACGACGTAGACGACGAGCGCGACGGCGACGAGGACGCGGACGGCGAGAACGACGAGCCGCGCGACCCGGACCTGGCCGCCGGCGACGACGAGCGCGACGGGGATTTCGTCGAGAACGACGCTGAAGCCGAGAACGACGCTGAGGCTGAGAACGACGCCGACGCCCGGTCCGACGCGGAACCCAAGTCCAACGCCGCGAAAGCCGACAAGGACGACAAGGACGACGCCAAGGGCGGAAGCGAGAAGGGGAAGGCGTGACCGCGGCAGGGGACGACCTGGTCGGGCACTACGACCTGGTGATCTTCGATCTTGACGGGGTGCTGTACCTCGTCGACCAGGTCATCCCGGGCGCGGCGGAGGCCTGCGCCCGGCTGCGGGAGCGGGGCATCCCCAGCGCGTACGCGACCAACAACGCATCCCGGCTGCCCGGGGACGTGGCGGCGCTGCTCACCCGGATCGGCATCCCGGCCGAGGCGGGTGAGGTCGTCACGTCGGCCCACGCGACCGCGCTGCTGCTGGCGGAGCGGTACCCGGCCGGGGCGCCGGTGCTCGTGCTCGGGGCGCCGGCGCTGCGCGACGAGGTCGTCTCCGTCGGGCTCACCCCGGTGACCGAGGCCGAGCAGGCGCGGGTCGTCGTCCAGGGGTACGGCCCGGACGTGCGCATGCGGGACCTGGGCGACGCCGCCGTGGCCATCCGCGGCGGCGCGGACTGGATCGCGACCAACGCCGACAAGACGCTGCCGTCGCCGCGGGGGCCGCTGCCGGGCAACGGTTCCCTGGTCGTGGCGATGGCCACGGCGCTGGGGCGGCAGCCGGACGCGATCGTCGGCAAGCCGGACCCGGGGCTGTTCCTGGAGGCGGCCCGCGAGCGGGGCGCCCAGCGGCCGCTCGTGGTCGGCGACCGGCTCGACACCGACATCGAGGGCGCGTACCGGGCCGGCATGGACAGCCTGCTGGTGCTGACCGGCGTGTCCGACGCGGCCGAGCTGCTGGCGGCGCCGGTGGAGCGGCGGCCCACGTTCGTCGCCGAGGACCTCTCGGGGCTGTTCGAGGCTCATGCGGTACCGCAGGAATCGCAGTGGCAGGTCACGGACCGCGACGGGCGTTGGGAGCTCGCCGGGGACGGACGCCGGGTGGACGCCCTCATGGCGCTGTGCCGGGTGGCGTGGGCGGCCGGGGAGGTGCGCCCGGTGACGGCGGCAGACGAGGCCGCTCAGGCGGCGCTGAAGTGGCTCAAGCTCACGTAACTCGGACCTGCTCAGACCAGCTGCGCGGCTCAGAGCAGCTTGCGCAGCTTCAGCAGGTCGAGCATGCCGGCGTCGATCTTGATGCGGCCGCTGGTCCAGGCCGACATCACGTTGAGTCGGCCGTTGACCAGTTCGACGAGGTCGTCGCTGGACGTCGTGAGCTTGATCTTGGCGCGCGGGTCGTCGCCGTCGGTGAGGCCGGTGATCTGCCCGTCCTTGAGCTGGCCGTGGAAGGCGACGTCGAGGTCGGTGATGCGGAAGGCAAGGGACCGCTCGAAGTCGAGCTTCTCCCGGGCCTCGGCGGCGTTGGCCGCCAGGCGCTCCGCCATCTTCTGCAGCGCGGCGCGACAGTCCTCAACCGTTGCCATTGCGTGAATCCCCGTCTCCGTGCGATTGCGTGGAATGTGACGGTACCGTACGGCGCCCAGGCTCGCCCGGTAGCGTGATGGCGTACACCACGTGGAGGAGAGACGCAATATGGCGCAGGAAGCATGGCGGGCGTATCTGGAGCTCGCCTACGGCATGACCGAGGCCACCACCAAGAAGGCGACCAAGACGGTCCGGCGCCTGGTCGGCAAGAGCGGCGCCACCGCGGAGCAGCTGCAGGCGATGGCCGAGGACCTGCTCAAGGCCGGGACGGCCAACCGTGAGGCGCTGACGAAGCTGGTGCGCTACGAGCTGGACCGAGCGCTCGGCGCCGTCGGCCTGGCCACCGCGGAGGAGGTGGCCTCGCTGACCTCCCGCGTGCACGAGCTCGAGGCACAGCTCAAGGAGGCGACCGTGAACGCGGTGGCGCCGGCGCACGAGCACGCGCCGCCGGTCGGGGCCGAGGCGATCGCCGAGGAGCCGCCCGCGGTGAAGGCGGTCGTGGCGAAGAAGACCGTGGCGAAGAAGACGGTGGCCAAGAAGGCGGCCCCGGCCGCGCCCGCCCCCGAGCCCGTGACGGCCCCGCCGGCGAAGAAGGCGGCCCCGGCGCGCAAGGCCGCGGCGAAGAAGGCGATCGAGACGGTGCACCAGGCGGCGGTGGACACCGGGCCGGCCTCGGACAAGCTGCCAGTGAAGAAGAACACTCGCGCGCCCCGCAAGACCGCGTCGTGACGGCCCCGGTGCCTGGTGGCGGCCCCGGTCCGGGTCCGGTGCCCGGCCCGGCGCCGATGCCCGGGCCGCCCGGCGCGGGCGTGCTCGGCCGGGTCGATGCGGCGGTTGCGGCGCTGGGCGAGGTAGCGTCGCTTCCGCTGCGGCAGCAGGTGTCGGTGTACGCCGACGCCCACCGCACGCTGCAGGAGACGCTGGGCACGATCGAGGAACGCTGAGCTTTCAGGGAGCTGCTGGCAGATGGCGCGCCGGAACCGACTCGACGCCGAGCTGGTGCGCCGTGGGCTGGCCCGCTCCCGGGAGCAGGCGGCCGAGCTGATCGCCGCCGGGCGCGTGGAGGTGCGGGGCACGGCCGCGGGCAAGGCGGCGGCCCAGGTGGACCCGGCGGACCCGGTCAGGGTGCTGGAGTCGGCGGACGACGAGTACGTGTCGCGGGGCGGGCACAAGCTCGCCGGCGCGCTGGACGCGTTCGCCGCGCTGCGCGTGCAAGGGCGTCGCTGCCTCGACGCGGGCGCCTCGACCGGTGGGTTCACCGACGTGCTGCTGCGCCGCGGGGCGGCCTCGGTGGCGGCGGTCGACGTGGGGTACGGCCAGATCGCCTGGTCCTTGCGGACGGATCCGCGGGTGCAGGTGATCGAGCGGACCAACGTGCGCGCCCTGACGCCCGAGCAGATCGGCGGCTCGTGCGAGCTCACCGTGGCGGACCTGTCCTTCATCTCGCTGCGCCTGGTGTTGCCGGCGCTGGCGGCCTGCACGGACCCGGACGGGGACCTCGTGCCGATGGTGAAGCCGCAGTTCGAGGTGGGGCGGGAGGCGCTGGGCGACCGCGGGGTGGTGCGCGAGCCGCAGCTGCGTGCCGCGGCGGTGCTCGACGTGGCCGCCGCGGCCGCCGGGCTGGGGCTCGGGGTGGCCGGCGTGGCGCGCAGCCCCCTGCCGGGGCCGCAGGGCAATGTGGAGTTCTTCCTGTGGCTGCGACGCGGCGCACCGCCCGTCGACCCGGCCGCGGTGCACGAGGTCGTCGCGGAGGGGGAAGCCGGATGAACGCTCGCGAGGCGCTGCTGGTGACGCACACCGGCAAGGCCAGCAACAACGACCACGCCCGGACCGTCGCGGCGGACCTGCTCGACAACGGCTTCACGGTGCGGGTGCTCGCCGAGGAGGCGGCCGAGCTGGCCATCCCGCGGGCCGTGCCGGTCTCCGGTGAGGAGGCCGCGCAGGGGGTCGAGATCGTCTTCGCCCTCGGCGGCGACGGCACGCTGCTGCGCGCGGCCGAGCTGGCCCGGCCGGCGAAGGCGCCGTTGCTGGGGATCAACCTGGGCAAGGTCGGGTTCCTGGCCGAGGCCGAGATCGGCGACGTCGACAAGGCGGTCCGGGAGGTCGTCGAGGGCACGTACACGGTCGACGAGCGGCTCACCATCGACGTCACCGCCGAGCACGCGGGGCGGCCGGTCGGCAACTCGTGGGCGCTCAACGAGGTCACCGTGGAGAAAGGCGCCCGGGAGAAGATGCTGGAGCTGCTCGTCGAGGTCGACGGGCGGCCGTTGTCGCGGTACGGCTGCGACGGCGTGGTCTGCGCCACCCCGACGGGCTCGACGGCCTACGCCTTCTCGGCCGGCGGGCCGATCGTGTGGCCGGAGCTGGAGGCCCTGCTGCTGGTGCCGATCTCGGCCCACGCGCTGTTCAGCCGGCCCCTGGTGATCTCGCCGGACTCGACGATCACGATCAACGTGGAGCCCTTCACCAGCTTCGCGCTGCTGTCCTGCGACGGCCGGCGGGTGATGGACCTCGCGCCGGGCTCCACGGTGACGGTACGGCGGGGAGCCCTGCCGGTCCGCGTGGTCCGCCTGCGTGAGCGCTCCTTCACCGACCGTCTCGTGGCCAAGTTCGGCCTCCCCGTGGAGGGATGGCGCCACCAGAAGCGGCACGCCTGACAGCGCCGTAAGCGCGACATTTACTACGGCCGAGTGGAGAACTGTCATACCCCGCGGCTAGTGTTCCTCACGTGCTGGAGGAACTCCGCATTACCGGACTGGGCGTGATCGAAGACGCCACCCTGCCCCTCGGCCCGGGCCTCACGGTCATCACGGGCGAGACCGGCGCGGGCAAGACCATGGTCGTGACGAGCCTCAACCTGCTCTTCGGTGGCCGTGCCGACGCGGGGAGGGTGCGCGCCGACCCGGGCCGCGCCACCGTCGACGGGCGGCTGACCCTGCCCCGGCACGTGCGGGCCGCGGTGCAGAGCCGCATCGCCGACGCCGGCGCGGAGGTCGACGACGACGGCACGCTGCTCATGAGCCGCACGCTGACCGCCGAGGGCCGGTCCCGGGCCTATGCCGGCGGGCGCACCGTGCCGGTGTCGCTGCTGACCGAGGTCGGTGAGCGGGTGTTCGCCCTGCACGGGCAGTCCGACCAGCTGCGGCTGCTGCGCCCCGCCGAGCAGCGGGGGGCGCTGGACCGCTATGCAGGGCCGGAGCACGAGAAGCTGCTCGGGCAGTTCGCCGAGCTCTACGGCCGGTGGCGGGCCGTCGAGGACGACCTGGCCGACCGGCGGGCCAACGCGCGGCAGCGCACCCAGGAGGCCGACCTGCTGCGCCTGGGCCTGGACGAGATCAGCCGGGTCGACCCGCAGCCGGGCGAGGACGAGCTGCTGCGCGAGGAGGCCCAGCGGCTGGAGCACGTCGAGGGCCTGCGCACGGCCGCCCAGCTGGCCCACGTGGCGCTGTCGGGCACCGGCGAGGGCGACGACGTGGCCGACGTGCTGAGCCTCATCGCGACCGCCCGGCGGACCCTGGAGGCGCAGTCCGGCGTCGACCGGGTGCTGGGCGAGCTGGCCGCCCGCCTCGAGGAGGTGGCGACGCTGGCCGGCGACGTGTCGACCGAGCTGGGCACCTATCTGGCGTCGCTGGACGCCGACCCGAGCCGGCTGCAGGAGGTCTACGAGCGGCGGGCGGCGCTGCGGGCGCTCACCCGCAAGTATGCCGAGGACGTCGACGGGGTGGTGGCCTGGGCCGACCATGCCCGCACCCGCCTTTCCGAGCTGGACACCTCCGATGAGCTGCTCGAGGAGCTCGACCGGGAGCGGCAGCGGCTGCACGGCGAGGTGGCCGAGCTGGCGGCGGTGCTGTCCGCGGCCCGGCAGGAGGCGGCGGGACGGTTCGCCGCCGACGTCACCGTCGAGCTGGCCGGCCTGGCGATGCCGCACGCGCGGATCGAGGTGGTCGTGGGGCCGAAGCCGGCCGGCAGCGGGCCGACGATCCCGACCGCGTCCGGGGTGGACAGCGGCGTCGGGCCGGACGGCGGCGACGACATCGAGCTGAGGCTCCTGCCGCACCCGGGTGCGCCGGCGCAGCCGCTGCAGAAGGGCGCGTCCGGGGGCGAGCTGTCGCGGGTCATGCTGGCCATCGAGGTCGTGTTCGCGGGGGCCGGCGGCCCTCCGACGCTCGTCTTCGACGAGGTCGACTCCGGGGTCGGCGGGACGGCGGCGGTCGAGATCGGCAAGCGGCTGGCCCGGCTGGCGCGGGAGCACCAGGTGCTGGTGGTGACGCACCTGCCGCAGGTGGCGGCGTTCGCCGATCGTCACCTGGTCGTGGCGAAGGACACCGGCGGGGCGGTGACCACGTCCGGGGTCCGGGTGGTGGAGCACACCGAGCGGGCGCGGGAGCTGGCGCGGATGCTGGCGGGCCTGCCGGACTCGGACCTGGGCATTGCCCACGCGGAGGAGCTGCTGTCGGTGGCGGATCGGGAGAAGGCGCGGGCCTGAGCGCTGACGGGTCGAGGCCGGCGAGTCGTGGGGCGGCCGGGCCCCCAGGGGGCGCTGTCCGTGGGCGGATCGGGAGCAGACCGCCGGCCTGAGCGAGCCCCCCAGGGCGCTGTTCGTGGGCGGACTGGAAGCAGACCGCGGGCCTGAGCGAGCCCCAGGGGGCGCTGTCCGTGGGCGGATCGGGAGAAGACGGGCCTGCGGGGGCCGGGGACAGGTGCGGGCGCGCCGCCGGCCCCTGACGGATTGGCTGTCGTTCATGGACCGTTTGAGGTGCCGCTCTACGGTTTGCGTGTGGTGGATGCGGTCGCGGGGTCACCGTGGGTGTTGTTGGTGGTGTTCGTCGTTGCCGGGCTTGACGCCATCGTTCCGCTTTCGCCCAGTGAATCCACGCTCATCGCCGTCTCGGTGCTCTCCGGGAGTTCGGGGGAGCCGCACATCGTGCTGGTGATCGCCGCGGCCGCCTCGGGGGCGTTCGCCGGGGACCTGCTGTCCTACCGGATCGGGGTTCGCGCCGGGCCCGGGGTGCTGCGGCGGCTGCAGGGCAAGACCCGGGGGCTGGCCGCGTACCACTGGGGGCGCAGGACGTTGCGCAGCCGGGGCGGGCAGGTGCTGGTCTTCGCCCGGTACCTGCCCGGTGGGCGCTCGGCCTCGGCGCTCGCCGCCGGGGTGGTCGGGTACCCGGCGGGGCGCTTTCGGGCGTGGACGGCGCTCGGGGTGAGCCTCTGGGCCTCGATGGCCGGGCTCATCGGGTACTGCTGCGGGATCTTCTTCGAGGGCAAGCCGTGGAAGGCGCTGCTGTTCGCCTATGCCGGGGCGGCGGGGCTGCTGCTGTTCGCCGAGGTCTTCCGGCGCTGCTCAGCGGCGGCCGACCAGGAGGTTGACCCTCGTGCCGACGGGGGCGACGGTCAGGGCGAGGGTGGACTGCTCGAGCACGATCATGGTGCCGGCCGGGCCAATCTCGCGGATCACCCCGAGTTCGAGGCCGGCGGCTCGTAGCGCGGCCGTCGCCTCGGCCGGGGTCTTACCGGCGAGGTTGGGCACGCGGGTCAGGCGGATCGACGATAATGTTTCCATCTGGCGACTCCTCACGATGGACCCCTGTGCTGACTTGAGGCAGCCGGGCGGGTCGTAAATACGCCTCGTAGGTGTCAACTGCGTGACACCGCGCGGACGTTCGGCAGGGTGACCGGCGTCACGCCGAAACGTGAAATGGGGCGTACCACCTGGTCGTGGACATGTCGTGCACGGCTTTCGGCGTCCGTCCATGCCAGGATGGTTGTGATGCGACTTCCAACCTTGCGCCGCACCCGGCCCGCCGAGCCGGGTGTCATCGCTGGCGTCGTGCGGCTCGATCGGCGGACGAAGCGCCTGGTGGGGCGGCTGCGGCCGGGGGACATCGCGGTCATCGACCACGTGGATCTCGACCGGGTGGCGGCCGACTCGCTGGCCGCCTCCGGAGTGGCGGCGGTGCTCAACGCGAAGCCGTCGGTGTCGGGGCGGTATCCGAACCTCGGGCCCGAGGGGTTGATCAAGGCCGGGATCCCGCTCGTCGACGGCCTGGGCGAGGATCTCTTCGACCGGCTCCGCGAGGGTGACGCGGTGCGCATCGACGGCGACACCGTGTATGTCGGCGAGGACGCGGTCGCCAAGGGCGTGCGCCAGGACGCCGAGTCCGTGGCCGAGGCGATGGCCGACGCCCGCGAGGGGCTGTCCGTGCAGCTCGAGGCGTTCGCGGCGAACACGATGGAGTACCTCAAGCAGGAGCGGGCGCTGCTGCTCGACGGCGTCGGCGTGCCGGAGGTGCAGACCCAGATCGCGCGGCGTCACTGCCTGATCGTCGTGCGCGGGTACGACTACAAGGCCGACATCGACGTGCTGCGGCCTTACATCCGGGAATACAAACCGGTGCTGATCGGCGTCGACGGCGGCGCGGACGCGCTGGTCGAGGCCGGGTACACGCCGGACATGATCATCGGCGACATGGACTCGGTCAGCGACGACGTGCTGCGCTGCGGTGCCGAGGTCGTCGTGCACGCCTACCCCGACGGGCGGGCGCCGGGGCTGGCCCGCGTGCAGCGGCTCGGCGTCGAGGCGATCACCTTCCCGGCCGCGGCGACCAGCGAGGACATCGCGATGCTGCTGGCCGACGAGAAAGGCGCGTCGCTCCTGGTGGCGGTCGGCACCCACAACACGCTCATCGAGTTTCTCGACAAGGGTCGCGGCGGCATGGCCTCGACGTTCCTGACCCGGCTCAAGCTCGGCGGCAAGCTCGTCGATGCCAAGGGCGTCAGTAGGCTGTACCGGCAGAGCCTGTCCGGGTCGTCGCTGATCCTGCTGCTCGCCTCGGCGATCGCCGCGATGGCCGCCGCGCTCGCGGTCACCACGATCGGCCGGGCCTACCTCAGCGTCATCGCCGAGTGGTGGGACAACCTGATCTTCACGCTGTTCTCCTAGACGGGCCGCTTGCTTGTGATCAACTTCCGGTACCACGTGGTGTCGCTGGCTGCCGTGTTCCTGGCGCTCGCCATCGGCCTCGTCGTGGGGACCGCGGCGGCGAACGGGCCGCTCGCCGAGAACCTCAACGACCAGGTGAACAAGATCACCGACGAGAACGCGCAGCTGCGCGACTCCCTCGAGCAGTCCCGGGCCGAGTTGAAGAAGAACGCCGACTTCGCCACCGAGGTGGCGCCGATGCTGCTGACCAACAAGCTGCAGAACAAGAGCGTGCTGCTCATCAAGGTCGACGGTAGCGACAGCGGCGACGTGAACACCGCCACCGAGGGGATCGCCGGCCTGCTCGGCACCGCCGGCGCGAAGGTCGTGGGCACCCTCACCGTCAAGGAGAAGTTCACCGCCCCGAGCAGCAGCGCGGTGCTGCTCGACTCGGCCGAGTCCTCGGCCCCGCCGAGCATCTCCGGCGCCCTGCCCAACCAGGCCAACGGGGTCGACACCTCGGCCGCGCTGCTCGCCGCCGTGCTGGTCGGCAAGGCCGGCACGCCGCAGGTCGAGGGCACCCGCACGGTGCTGAGCACCTACCAGTCCAACGGGTTCATCGGGCTCGACGGCGACTTCAAGACGCCCGCCGAGGCGGTCATCATCGTGGCCGGCGCGCCGGCCAGCGGCAAGGACGCCAAGGACCGCAATGCCGCCGTGCTGACCCTGACCAGCCGGTTCGACCTGGCCGGGCGGGTCGTCGTGGCCGGGCTGTCGGCCACCGGGCTGGTCTCCTCGGTGCGCGGCGACGCCTCCGTCGCCAAGTCCATCTCCACCGTCGACAACGCGGTCACCGCCTACGGGCAGGTCGCCGCGGTCATGGCCCTCGTCGAGCGGCTCGGGGGCAAGACCGGCCACTACGGCCTCGGCGCCGGGGCGAGCGGCCTGCTGCCGAAGACGGCGAGCGTGACCAATGGCTCGTAGTCGCGTGCTGCGGTTCGTCTCCGGCGCCCTGGCCGGTCCGGTTGGGGGCGCGGTCGCCCGGGCGGCGCTGCGGGCGCTGCAGGGCGACCCGCGGCTGGAGCGCACCAACTTCCGGGGGCGCACGGTCACCCTCGCCGGCGGGCCGGCGCTCGCCCTCGGCGCGACCGCCGGGGCCGTCGTGCACCGGCCCGAGCACGCCGCGGCGACCGCGATCGCGGGGCTCGGCTCGGGCGCCGTCGGGCTCTACGACGACCTGGTCGGCGGCCGGCCCGAGCACGCGGCCAAGGGCTTCCGCGGGCACCTCGGTGCGCTGCGCGAGGGCCGGGTGACCAGCGGCCTGGTGAAGATCGCCGGGGTCGGCGCCGCCGGGCTCGCGGCCGCCGCGCTGCTGCCCCGCCGCCGCAAGGTCGACGTGCTGCTCGGCGCCGGGGTCATCGCGGGCGCGGCCAACCTGTTCAACCTCCTCGACCTGCGGCCCGGCCGGGCGCTCAAGGCGGGGCTCGCGGCCGGCACGCCGCTGGGCGCCTCGGGGCCGCTCGGGGCGGCGAGCGCGCTGCTGCCGGCCGACCTCGGCGAGGAGATCATGCTGGGCGACGCCGGGGCCAACGCGCTCGGCGCGCTGCTCGGCACCGCGTATACGGCCCGCACCGGCACGTTCGGCCGGCTGGTGGCGCTGGTCGGGATCGCGGCGCTGACCGCGGCGAGCGAGCGGGTGAGCTTCACGAAGGTCATCGAGGGCAATCCGGTGCTGAACCGCCTCGACCAGTGGGGCCGCCGCCCGCCCGATGCTCCCGAGGCCGGCCCCGAGCCGGAGGGCGGCGCGGACGAGCGCAAGCCGCGCAAGCCGTCGCCGTACCCGCGCGGGTGACACTGGGCGGGTGACGGGAAAGGGTCTGTTCGGGGCGGCGGCGCTCGTCGCCGGGCTCACCATGCTGAGCCGGCTTGCCGGTTTTGCCCGCATTCTCGTGTTCAACTCGACCGTGGGAACCACCCAGCTGGGTGACGCGTACCAGGCCGCGAACACGGTGCCGAACATCATCTTCGAGCTCGTCGCGGGCGGCGCGCTGGCCAGCCTCGTGGTGCCGCTGCTGGCCGGCAAGGACAAGGAGACCGTCGGGCGGACCGTGTCGGCGCTGCTCACCTGGGTCGTGCTCATCCTCGCCCCCGTCGCGCTGGTGGTTGCGCTGCTGGCCCACCCGCTCGTCCAGCTGCTCACCAGCGGCAAGCCGCCCGAGGTGATCGACGCCGGGGCGGCCATGCTGCGGGTCTTCGCGCCGCAGCTGCCCCTGTACGGGGTGGGCATCGTGCTGACGGGGGCGCTGCAGACGTACCGCCGCTTCGCCTGGCCGGTCATCGCGCCGCTGCTGTCGAGCCTCACCGTCATGGGCACGTACGTCGCGTTCGGGCTGGTGGCCGGGCGCGGGATCGCGCTGAGCCACGCGACCGGCGGGCAGCTGCTGCTACTGTCCGCCGGGACGACCCTGGCCGTGGCGGTGCTGTCGCTGTGCCTGGTCGGGCCGGTCGGGCGGCTCGGGCTGCGGATCCGGCCGCGGACCGGGCTCGACGTGCACTCGATCGCCACGCTGAAGCCCCTGGCCATCGCCGGGATCGTCACCGTCGGCACACAGCAGCTCGTGCTCGGGCTGGCCATCCGGCTGGTCAGCTATGCCCCCGACGACGGGGTCATCGTCACCTACAGCCTGGCCCAGACCATGTTCCTGCTGCCGTGGGCGGTGCTGGCCGTGCCGGTGGCCACCACGACGTACCCGGCGCTGGCCGAGCACGGGGCGGCCAGGAACCGGGCCGGGTTCGCCGCGGCGCTGGCGCCGGCCGTGCGGGCCGTGGTGCTGCTGTGCGGGCTCGGGGCGGCCGCGCTCATCGTGCTGGCCCGCCCCATCGCGGTGCTGCTGGCCGCGGCCGCGTCCCACCCGCCGCCGGTCGGGGCGCTGGCCGCTGGGATCGCCTGGTTCGCACCCGGGCTGCTCGGGTATGGGCTGTTCGCGCTGCTGTCCCGGGCGCTCTACGCCGGGGCCAACGCCTACGCGGCCGCGGCCGCCACGGCGCTGGGCTGGGCGGCCGCCGGGGCGGCGGCGCTGGGGCTCGCGGTGACGCTGCCCGTCGCCGACCGGGTGGCCGCGGTGGCCGCCGCCAACTCGGTCGGCATGCTGGTGCTGGGGGCGGCGCTGCTGGTCGCGGTCCGTCGCCGGGCGGGTGCGGAGGCGTTGGCCGGCACCTGGCGTACCACCGCCGGGTCTTGCCTTTCGGCAACGGCCGCCGTGGCCGCCGGCCTGGTCGTCCGGGGGTATCTGACAACCCCGGGTGTGGGCGGGGCCGTCGTGCAGGGCATGCTGTGCGGAGTCGTGGTGGCGGTGGTGTTCCTCGCCGGGGCGGCGGTGACGGACCGTCGAACCCTGCAGCGACTGCTCAGGAGAAGGGACGGTTAGGTGGGCGCCCGCATCGCGTTGGTCCTCGCGTCGAGCACGGGCGGCATCGGCCGGCACGTCGGCATGCTCGCCGAAGGCCTGGTCGCACGCGGCCACCAGGTCAGCGTGCACGGGCCCGCCGACACCGACGAGCAGTTCGGCTTCGCCGCCCGGGGTGCGCGGTTCGTGCCGGTGGAGATCCCGGCAAGCCCGCAGCCCGGCGACGTGCTCGCGGTCCGCGCCCTGCGCCGCTCGGTGCGCGGCGCCGACGTGATCCACGCGCACAGCCTGCGGGCCGGGCTTGTTGCCGCGCTGGCCCGCCCGGCGGGCACCCCGCTCGTCGTCACCTGGCACAACCTGGTGCTGGCCACGGGGCTGCGGGCCAAGCTCTACCACCCGCTGGAGCGGCGGGTGGCCCGCGCCGCCGACGTGACCCTCGCCGTGTCCACCGACCTCGTCGCCCGGGCCCGCGAGCTCGGCGCCCGCGACGCGCAGCTGGCCAAGGTGCCGGCGCCGGTGCCGCGGCCGATCCGCAAGGACCGCGAGGCGGTGCGCGAGGAGCTGGGCGCCGAGCCGGGGCAGCCGCTGGTACTGGCGGTGGGCCGGCTGCACCCGCAGAAGGGCTTCGAGACGCTCGTCTCCGCGGCCGCCCGCTGGCGGGACCGGGACCCCGAGCCGTTCGTGGCGATCGCCGGCAGCGGGCCGTCGTACATGTCCCTGGCCCAGCGCATCTCCGTCGAGCACGCCCCGGTGCACCTGCTCGGCCACCGCGACGACGTGCCCGACCTGCTGGGCGCGGCCGACCTCGTCGTGGCCACCAGCGTGTGGGAGGGCCAGCCGCTGTTCATCCAGGAGACGCTGGCCGCGGGGGTACCGCTGGTGTCGACCGCCGTGGGTGGCGTCCCCGAGGTCGTCGGCGACGCCGCCCGGCTGGTCGAGCCGCATGACGTCGACGCCGTGCACGCCGCGGTCGTGGAGCTGCTCGACGACCCCGACGCGCGCGCGAAGCTGGCCCGCCGGGGGCAGGAGCGGGCCGCCACCTGGCCCACCGAGCGGGACACCATCGATCAGGTCGAGGCGGTATACGCGCGGCTGCGCGGCCGCGGGGAGGGCTGATGCGGCACTGGCTGCATCGGTCCCTGCCGGCCCTGCTGGCGCTGCTCGCCGGCCTGCTCGGGCTGGTCGCCCTGATCCCGCGGCCGGCCGCCGCCCCGCCCGCCCCCACCGCCGACTACGTGCTCATCGTCGGCGTCGCCGGGCTGCGCTGGGACGACGTCAACGCCACTGACACCCCGGCGATGTGGCAGATGGCCCAGCACGGCGCCATCGGGGCGCTGTCGGTCCGCTCGGCCCGCCGGATCACCTGTGCCGGCGACGGCTGGCTGACCCTCGGCTCGGGCAACTTCGCCGTCTACACGCCGGGCGCGGTCACCCCGGTCTGCCCCGACCTGAGCGTGCCGATCGCCGCCGACCAGTCCGGCGCCTCGCTGCCCGACCAGGGCGACATCGTGGCCCGCAACCGCAGCCTGCACTGGGGTGCCCAGCCCGGCGCGCTGGCCGAGGGCGTGCGCTGCACCACCGCCATCGGGCCCGGGGCCGCCCTGGCCGCGGCCCGCCCGTACGGCAGGATCGACCGCTACTCCGAGACGCTGGACGGCGGCCTGCTGTCCGCCTGCGCGCTCACCATGATCGACCTCGGGCAGATCGCCGGGGACGACCCCGCCACGCGGGCCGCCGGCGCCCGCCGGGTCGACGCCGCCCTCGCCTCGATCCTCGCCGCCCGCCCCGAGCGCTCGGTCGTCATGCTGGCCGGCCTCTCCGACCTCGACGCCACCAGCAGGCTGCACGTGGCCATCGCCCAGGGCCCCGGGTTCGGCGGCGGCTGGCTCATCTCCCCGTCGACGTCGCGCCCCGGCTACGTGCAGGTCGTCGACCTCGCCCCGACCGCGCTGGCCGCCCTGGACCGGCCGGTGCCCGGCAAGCTCTTCGCCGGCGGGGCCGCCTCCGAGAGCGACGGCGGCCGCCCGTCCGACGTCACTGCGGCGGTCAGCCGGCTGGCCGACGCCGACCGGGAGGCGACCGTGCAGCGCCGGGTCGGCACCAACTTCTTCACCACCCTCGTCGTGGCCGAGCTGCTGCTGTTCCTGGCGTGCGTCCCGCTGCTGCGGCGGGCCCGGCGCCCGGCCGGCCCGCTCACCCACCGGCCCGTCCCGCGGCCGGTCGTGCGCGCCGCCGAGGTGCTGCTCATCGCCGCCTCGCTCGCCGTGCCGGCCGCGCTTCTGGCCGACCTGCTGCCCTGGTGGCGGTGGTCGCGGCCGGGCCTCGGCTTCGGCGGGGTCACCCTCGGGGTGCTGGCCGTGGCCACGTTCGCCATCGCCTACCTCAGCCGGCGCAGCCGCGCGATCGCCCCGCTCGGCGGGGTGGCCGCCGTGGCCGCCCTCGCCGTCGCCTTCGACGTGCTCACCGGCTCGCGGCTGCAGCTCAACGGGGTGGCCGGGTACTCCGCCGCGATCGGTGGCCGCTACGCCGGCGTCGGCGTGATCGGCCTCGGCCTGCTCGTGACCGGCGCGCTGCTCGGCGGGGCCGCGTTCGCCCAGCGCTACGAGCGGCGGTGGCGCCCGTTCGTCATGGCCGTCATCGGCGCGGTCGGCATGGTGGTCGTCGGCAGCCCGTACCTCGGCGCCGACGCCCTGGGCGCGGTCGCCCTCACCGCCGGGGTGTGCGTCGCCGCGGCGATGGCCGTCGGCGGCTGGCTCAGCATGACCCGGCTGTTGTGGGCGGGCGCGGCCGCCCTCTTCGTCACCGCCGGCTTCGCGGTGCTCGACCTCTTCCGCCCGCTCGAGGAGCGCAGCAGCGTGGGGCGCGCGCTGACGCTCACCCAGGACGGCACCGTCGGGTTCATCGCCCGGCGCATCGCCGAGGCCGACGTGGTGACCACGGTGACGAGCCCGCTCACGGTGCTGGTGCTGGGCTCCCTGGTGTACGCCACCTTCGTGCTCCTGCGCCACTGGGGCGGCCTGCGCCGGCTGCTCGGCGTGTTCCCGCCCGTGCGCGGCGCGCTGTCGGGCCTCGTCGTGGCGGCGCTGCTGGCCGGGATCGTCGAGGGCGTCTCGTTCAACGTCCTGGGGGCCGCCCTGGCCACCGCGCTGCCGCTGGTGGTGCTGTCCTGCCTGCGGGTGCTCGACCACGCCGACGACCGCAGCCAGCCCGCCCCGCGCATTCCCGAGGCGGCCCTCGAAAGCTAGACCCAACCGCGACGGCCCGGCCGGGGCCCACGCCGGCGATGCCGACGCCGAGGCCGCGGGAGGCGGTGTCCTCGGCGTACAGCTTCGCGGCGCAGGCCTCGGCCAGGTCCTGCGGCGTCATGTCGCGGCGGAGGCCGGACGCAGGGTGTCGAAGCCGCGCAGCTTGGACTGCGCCGCCGCCAGCACGCCGACCACGCAGGCGGCGTTGGTGATCTCGCCGGTCAGGGCCATGGTCACCGCGGTGTCGAGGTCGACCCAGTGCAGCTCCAGCTCGGCCTCCTCGTGGGTGCGCTCGTGGCGCTCCTGCGGCGGCACCGGGCCGATCTCGCGGGCCAGGAACAGCCGGATCCGCTCGTTGGAGCAGCCGGGGCTGGGGTGCACGTCGGCCAGCAGGTCCCAGCGGGCGGCGACCAGGTCCACCTCCTCGGCGAGCTCCCGGGCGGCCGCGTCGACCAGCGACTCGCCCGGCACGTCGATGAGCCCGGCCGGCAGCTCCCACAGCACCTGGCGCACCGCCGGGCGGTACTGCCGCACGAGCGCGACCCGCCCGTCGGCGTCGAGGGCCACCACGCCGACGGCGCCGACGTGCACCAGGTAGTCGCGGTCCACGACCTCGCCGCCGGGCATCTCGATCGAGTCGGTGACGACGGCGAACACGCGGTTGCGCAGGTGCTCCGTGTGGGAGCGCACGTCGTACGTCGTCACGCGTCCACCGTCTCCAGCTCGACCGGCAGGCGGTCGGCCGCGTTGTAGGCGACCGCGGCGCCGACGAACGCGGCGAACAGCGGGTGGGCCCGGGTCGGGCGGGACTTGAGCTCCGGGTGGGCCTGGGTGGCCACGAAGAACGGGTGCCGCTCGCGGTCGAACTCGACGAACTCGACCAGCCGGCCGTCCGGCGAGGTGCCCGAGATGCGCAGGCCGGCCTCGGTCATCGCGTCGCGGTACGCGTTGTTGACCTCGTAGCGGTGCCGGTGCCGCTCGGAGACCTCGGTCTCGCCGTAGGCCTCGGCGACCAGGGTGCCGGGGGCCAGCACGGCCGGGTAGGCGCCCAGCCGCATCGTGCCGCCCAGGTCGCCCTTGCCGGCCACGATGTCCTGCTGGTCGGCCATGGTGGAGATCACCGGGTCGGCGGCGTCGGCGTCGAACTCCAGCGAGTTGGCGCCCTTGACGCCGGCCACGTGCCGCAGCACCTCGATGGTCATGCACTGCAGACCCAGGCACAGGCCCAGGGTCGGGATGCCACGCTCGCGGGTGTACTGCGCCGCGCCGATCTTCCCCTCGATGCCCCGCACCCCGAAGCCGCCGGGGATGACCACGCCGTCGACGCCAGCCAGCGCCTGCGCGGCCCCCTGCGGGGTCGTGCACGCGTCGCTGGGCACCCAGCGGATCTGGACCCGGGCCCGGTGGGCGAAGCCGGCGGCGCGCACCGCCTCAGTGACCGAGAGGTAGGCGTCGGGCAGGTCGACGTACTTGCCCACGATCGCCACGGTGACCGTCTGGCGCGGGTGGTGCACCCGCTCGAGCAGGTCGTCCCACTTCTTCCAGGCCACGTCGCGGAAGGAGAGGCCGAGGCGGCGCACGACGTAGGCGTCGAGGCCCTCCTCGTGCAGCACGCGGGGGATGTCGTAGATGGACGGGGCGTCGGGGGCGGACACGACCGCCTCGGCGTCGACGTCGCAGTACAGGGCCAGCTTGTTCTTGGTCTTGTCGGGGATCTCCCGGTCCGACCGGCAGACCAGCGCGTCGGGCTGGATGCCGATGCTGCGCAGCGCGGCCACCGAGTGCTGGGTCGGCTTGGTCTTGAGCTCGCCGCTGGGGGCCAGGTAGGGGACCAGGGAGACGTGCAGGAAGAAGCAGTTGTCCCGGCCGATGTCGTGGCGAACCTGGCGGATCGCCTCCAGGAAGGGCAGCGACTCGATGTCGCCGACGGTCCCGCCGACCTCGGTGATCACCACGTCCGGCGCGACCCCGTCGGCGTCGGGGGCCGACATCGCCCGGATGCGGGCCTTGATCTCGTTGGTCACGTGGGGGATGACCTGGACGGTGTCGCCGAGGTACTCGCCGCGCCGCTCCTTGGCGATGACCGCCGAGTAGATCTGGCCCGTCGTCACGTTGGCGTTGCGGGAGAGGTCCTGGTCGAGGAACCGCTCGTAGTGGCCGATGTCGAGGTCGGTCTCGGCGCCGTCTTCGGTGACGAACACCTCGCCGTGCTGGAAGGGGTTCATCGTGCCGGGGTCGACGTTGAGATACGGGTCGAGCTTCTGCATGACGACCCGCAGCCCGCGGGCGCTCAACAGGCTGCCCAGGCTCGAGCCGGTGAGGCCCTTGCCGAGTGAGGAGGCGACGCCCCCGGTGACGAAGATGTGCTTAGCCTGCCGGCTCGCACCGGACCGTGCTGTTGAGGACAAAGCCTGCTCCCGTGGGGTTCGTCACGCTGCCAAGTCAGCGATCCACGGGAGTCCAGCCTAACACCAGGTAAACGGCGGTGCAGAAGACACACCTGGCGTCACTCGCGTCACACCGCGGCGATGTCGCGCGACGCCCACACCCGCTGGTCCGGCCGGTGCCGCGCCACCTCCAGCATGGCCCGCCCCAGCTGGGAGGTGCTCGTCGCGACGCCCGGCGCGAAGCGCACCAGCACCCCCGACAGCGGCCTGAGCAGGGCATACATCGCCCGGTAGAGGCGCACCTTGGAGCGGGCGCCGTGCTCCGGGAGGATGAAGGCGGGCCGGAACGCGTAGGCCCGCAGGTCGAGGGCGGCGACGTCGTCCTCGGTCTGGCCCTTGACCCGGGCCCACATCTGCCGGCCGCCGGTGTCCGTGCCGGCGCCGGAGACGAAGACGAAGGTCATGCCGGGGCGCTGCGCCGCCATGCGCTGCGCCGCGGCCAGCGTGTAGTCGTAGGTGATGCGGCGGTACAGCGTCTCGGACATCCCGACCGAGCTCACGCCCAGGCAGTAGAAGCAGGCGTCGTACGGCCCGAAGTCCACGCCCTCGAAGTCGGTGAAGTCCTCGTGGTGGATCTCACGCAGCTTCGGGTGGGCCACGCCCGTCGGCGTGCGGGTCACCACCAGGACCTCGGCGACGTCGGCGGCACCCAAGCACTCGCGCAGCACGCCCTGACCCACCATGCCGGTCGCACCGAAGACGATGATCCTCATGGCTCTCATGATGCCCGGATCGCCGACAGGGTGGCGCCTTCCAGCGTCGTGTACATGTCGGAGCCGGTGAAGTCCGGCTCGGTCTCCTCGCCGATGTAGACGTCGACGTGCTTGCCGCCGCCCAGGCCGGGGGTGAACTCGTCGACGATGGTCCAGGTCGGGGCCTTGAGCCGGGCGCACACCCGGGCGGTGACCTCGGCGGTGCCGCAGCGCATGATCGTGAAGCGCGAGCCCGCCTTGAGCACGCCGCTGTCGGCCGCGGCGGAGCTCCACGGCTGCAGCGGGCGGCCGGCGGTGTCGCGCGGGGCGGTGTCCATCCAGTAGCCGGTGTCGTAGGACCAGTTGAGGTACCGCCCGTCGGCGGTCCTCCCGGTGCCCTCGTCCTTGACCGCCTTGACGAACGAGGCCGGGAAGTCGCCGAGCGGCCGCTGGTTGCGGTTCTTGTCACAGTCGATGGTGGGGCAGCCGGTGACTGCGGTCTTCTTGTCGGTGTGCAGGGTCTCCACCGCCGTGTAGTAGACGGTGACCTCCCAGCCGGCCAGCTCCACCGGGCTCCCCGTGGCGAGGCTGCCGGCGAGGCTGGGGTACGCGCCGGTCGCCGGTGGGTGGCCGGGCGGCTCGCCGGTCACCGCCGGCTCGTCGTGGTGGCCGCCACATGCGGCGGCCAGGAGGACGGCGCAGAGCGCAGGCGCGATTCGGCGGGACATATCCGGATTTTCGCCGATTATTCGTCCGGGCGGCGGCGTTCCTGCTTGCGAATGGCGGTCCGGCGCTTGTCGTCGAGGCGCCGCTGTACCGCGCCCTTGGAAGGCTTTGTCCGCTTGCGCGGCCGGGGTGGCGGCGCGATCGCGGCCGCGATGGCCGCCACCAGGCGTTCCTCGGCCGCCCGCCGGTTCTGCAGCTGCGAGCGGTGCTCCGACGCCACGATCGACAGCACCCCGTCGACCAGCCGCCCGGCCAGCCGCTGCAGCGCCCGCTCCTTGAGCGGCTCGGGCAGCGCATCCGTCCCGGCCAGATCGAAGCGGAGCTCGACCCGCGAGTCGGTGGTGTTCACCGACTGCCCGCCGGGCCCGCCGGAGCGGCTGAACCGCCACGCCAGCTCCGCCCGCGGCAGGGCTATGTCGTCGGTCACCCGCAGATCGTCGTCCATGCCGTCCAGGATGCGAGGTGGGGAATGCATGTTGCACCGCAGGGTGACTTGACATCGGGCCCGCTGCGGCTGGGGGTAGTCTCAGCCGGGGCGAAGCCGCTTGGGAAAGGTGGCACCGTGGCTGAGGCCGTTCAGACGACGGCGCTACTGGTCGAGGATTTCGGCGTCGCGCAGATCACCCCGGTGCGCCACGCCGTGAGCCAGGGCGCCGCCGCGGCGGGGCTGCGGGGGCAGCGCCTCGAGGACTTCGTGCTCGCGGTGAACGAGATCGTCACCAACGCGGTCCGGCACGCGGGCGGCGGCGGCACGCTGCGCATGTGGGCGTCCGACGGTGTCGTGGTGTGCGAGGTCACCGACAGGGGCGAGGGCATCCCCGGCGAGCGGCTCAGCGGCGAGGCCCTCCCGCCCAGCCACGCGGTCAGCGGCCGCGGGCTGTGGCTGGCCCGGCACCTGGTCGACGACGTCGCCGTGAGCACCGGCGAGGCCGGAACAATTGTGCGGCTGAGCAGCAAGGTGCCGGTCTAACATCGGGTCGTGCTGCGACCCGACTATCCGATCCGCACCGAGCGGCTCCTGCTGCGTCCCTTCGCCGGCCGCGACGTCGACGACCTGCATGCCCTCACCGGCGATCCGGAGGTGGTGCGGTACCTCTACTGGGACGTGCACACCCTGGAGGAGACCCGCGCCGCGCTGGCCAGGCGGACGGCCCAGGACGCGCTGACCGAGGAGGGGCAGTGGCTCGTCCTCGCGCTGGACCTCGACGGCACGGTGATCGGGCAGGTCGTGCTGAAGTGGGCCAGCGTGGAGCACCGGCAGGGCGAGCTCGGCTTCGTGCTCAACCCGGCCTACCAGGGCAAGGGCTACGCCCGCGAGGCGGCCGAGGCGATGCTGGGGCTGGCCTTCGACGGGCTGGGGCTGCACCGGGTCTTCGGCGCCTGCGACACCCGCAACGAGGGCTCCTGGCGGCTGCTGGCCCGCCTCGGCATGCGCCGGGAGGCGCACTTCGTCGAGGACGAGATCTTCAAGGGCTCGTTCGGCGACCAGTACATCTACGCCATCCTCGACCGCGAGTGGCGTTCGCTTCAGTCGACCTCGTCGACGTAGCGCCAGTGGCCGTCGACCTTCACGAAGCGGCTGCGGTCGTGCATGGTGCCCGGGCGGCCTTCGGCCACGTAGCGGGCCCGGAACTCGACGATGCCCTCGGTGTCGAACAGCCCGCCGCCCACCCGGTCCAGGATCGCGAGGCCCTGCCAGTTCTGGTCCGCCTCCAGCGTGAGCGCCCGCGGGCGGGTCTTCTCGTGCCAGGTGCGCAGCAGGAACTTCCGGTCGCCCACGACGTACGCGCAGTAGCGGGCCCGCATGAGCAGCTCGGCGCTCGGCGGCTCGGCGCCGCGGTGGTACTTGCCGCAGCAGTCGTCGTACGGTTCGCCGAGTCCACACGGGCAGTTGTTCATGCCGAGCATTGTTCCCGATGGGCCTGCGGCGATACCCCGCGGACCCGTTTGAAGGCGGCGCTGAGGGCGAAGGCGCTGCCGTAGCCGACCCGGCGGGCCACCGCGGCCAGGGTGGCGTCCGGCTCCAGCAGGAGGTCGGCCGCCAGGGCCAGCCGCCACCCGGCGAGGTAGGCCATCGGCGGCTCCCCGACCAGCTCGCTGAAGCGGCGGGCCAGCAGCGCGCGGGACACCCCGACCTCGGCCGCCAGGCCGCCGACCGTCCACGGCCGCTGCGGGTTGTGGTGCAGCAGCCGCAGGGCCGGGCCGGCGATCGGGTCGGACTGGGCGCGGTACCAGCCGGGCGCGCCCGAGGACGGCCGGGCCAGCCAGGTGCGCAGCGCGGTGATGAGCACGAGGTCGAGCAGCCGGTCCAGCACCGCCTCCTGGCCCGGCCGGTCCTTGGCGATCTCGTCGGCCAGCAGCGCCACCAGCGGCGAGTCCCAGTCCGCCCGCGGCACCACCAGCACCCGCGGCAGCGCGCCGAGCAGGCGCCGGCTCACCTCGCCGGCCGCCTGGTAGGCGCCGGTGAGGATGAGCGTCGAGCCGTCCGGGCCGGTGCCCCAGGTGCGCACCCCGAGGTGCATGGCCTCGGCCAGGTCCACGCCGTCCGGGGTAGTGCAGCGCTGCCCGGGATGGATGACGATCTGCGGCTCGGTGCCGGGCGGCTCGGCGACCGTGTAAGGCTCCGGGCCGCGGATCAGCAGCACGTCACCCGGGCCGGCCGCCATCGTCTCGCCGTCGTCGCCCACGTAGTGCGCCGCACCGCGCACCACCGCCGCGACGGCCAGGGCCGCCTCGTCGCGGATGCGCAGCGACCACGGCGGGGTGAGCACCGAGCGCAGCAGGAACGCGCCCCGGGCACGGGGGCCGTCGAGCAGGGCGGTGAGCGCATCCATGGCCCCACCGTAGACGCCGGCTTATGCATCGGCGCGTCCTGGCCATGGTACGTCTCGCGGTGAACGGATTCACTGGTCTGCATGAGAACCGCAGTCCTCGCCGCCACCGCGCTGCTCGTCGGGCTCTGCGCCGGTGTCTTCTTCGCCTACTCCACGTCGGTCATGCTCGCCCTGCGCAAGGTCGAGGACCGCACCTTCATCGACGTCATGCAGAAGATCAACACGGCCATCCTCAACGGCTGGTTCCTGACCGCGTACGTCGGGGCGCTGCTGCTGGCCGTCGCGGCCGTCCTGCTGCACCTCGCGCCCGGGCACCGCGCCCCGCTGCCGTGGCTGCTGGCCACGCTGGCCCTCTACGGCATCGTCTTCATCGTCACCGCGGCGCTGAACGTGCCGATGAACGACACCCTCGACGCCGCCGGGCCGGCCGCGGCGATCGCCGACCCGGCCGCGGTCCGCCGGGCGTTCGAGGGCCCGTGGGTGGGCTGGAACACCGTGCGGACCGTCGCCTCGGCGGGTTCGCTGCTGACCCTGGCCATCGCGCTGATCAGAGCGTGATGGCCCGCTTGGCCCGCTCGATCGACTCCTCCGACGCCGGGCCGCCCGGGTTCTCGGTGGCCAGGGCCTGGTTCGCCGCCACGAAGGGCCGCATCCGCTCGTCGTACTCGCCGAGGTCGTCGTTGCGGATGGCCTCGGCCAGCACGTAGGCGCCGACCAGGGCCAGGCTGGTGCCCTGGCCGGACAGCGGGGAGGCACAGTAGCCGGCGTCGCCGAGCAGGACCACCCTTCCCGAGGAGTACCGCTCGAGGCGGACCTGCGCCATGGCGTCGAAGTAGAAGTCGGGGCCGGCCCGGCGGGGATCAGGCGAGGGCCTGGAACTTCCAGCGCTGGTTGGTGGAGTTGTCGCAGTCCCACTGGCGGGCCGCCGCGCCCGGGCTGGGGTTGCCCGAGTCGATGCCGACGCAGCGGCCGCTGTTGAGGCTCACCAGCTGGTAGCCGTCGCCGTTGCGGACCAGCTTCCACAGCTGGTTGGGGCTTCCGTGGCAGTCCCAGATCAGGATCTGGGCCCCGTTGTCCTTCGAGCCGCCGTTGACGTCCAGGCACCGGTTGTCGGCGGCGTTGACGAACTCGAAGGTGTCCTGCGTGTTGTTCATGGCACGGGGTATCCACACCATCGTGGTGTTGTTGCCGTCGCACTGCTGCTGCGATGCGTTGCCCCCGTTGCCCTGGTTGGCCTGCATGCACAGGCCGGAGTGGTCGGGGCGCATCAGCGTCGGCTTGGCCGCGAGCAGCGCCGCCTTGGCCGGCGTGGGTGAGGCGGCCGGCGACGACGGGGGCGCCGCCGAGGAGGCGGCCGGCGGCGGGGCGGCCGGTGACGCAGCGTTGCTGGCCGGGCCCGGCTGGCCCGCGGCGCCGGTGGCCTGCGGCGACGGCGAGCGGAAGACCTGCACGGCGAAGACGATGCCGACGATCACCGCCACCACGAGAAAGCCGAACGCGCCGAGGAGCAACTTGTCTGGCTTGGGCGCGGGGGGCGTGGGGCGGGGCCCGCCGTACACGGTCATGGCCGTGAAGCATAGATCAGCCGGTCGGCAGACACAGTGTCAATCTGCCCGCGCAGGAGTTCACACTGTGCAGCCCGCACGGCCCGGTCGACGGCCATAAACTCCGGCGTATGCACACAGCGTAACGGTGCGCTGAGCGGAGAGGGGTCCAACGTGAAGGTCGCAATTCCGCGCGAGGTCAAGAACCACGAGTATCGCGTGGCGATCACACCCGCCGGTGTCCACGAACTCGCCGCGAACGGGCACGAGATCTTCGTCGAGACCGGCGCGGGCGAGGGCTCGGCGATCACGGACCAGGAGTACCGCGAGGCCGGCGCCATCATCCTGCCGGGTGCCGACGACACCTGGGCCGAGGGCGACCTGGTGCTGAAGGTCAAGGAGCCGGTCGCCGAGGAGTACCACCGGATGCGCGCCGGGCAGGTCCTCTTCACCTACCTGCACCTCGCCGCCTCCCGCGACTGCACCCAGGCGCTGGTCGAGCGCAAGGTCACCGGCATCGCCTACGAGACGGTCGAGCTGCCCGACAGGTCGCTGCCGCTGCTCGCCCCGATGTCCGAGGTCGCCGGCCGGCTGGCGCCGCAGGTCGGGGCCTACCACCTGATGCGCGCCGGCGGCGGGCGCGGCGTGCTGCTCGGCGGCGTGTCCGGCGTCTACCCGGCCAAGGTCGTCGTCATCGGCGCCGGCGTCTCAGGCCTCAACGCGGCCGCGATCGCGGTGGGCATGCAGGCCGAGGTGCTGCTGCTGGACAAGAACATCTCCCGGCTGCGCGGCGCCGACGCGATCTACCAGGGTCACCTGCAGACGATCGCCTCCAACGGCTACGAGATCGAACGGGCCGTGCTCGACGCCGACCTGGTCATCGGCGCCGTCCTGGTGCCCGGCGCCAAGGCCCCCAAGCTCGTCACCAACGACCTGGTCAAGCGGATGAAGCCGGGCAGCGTGCTGGTCGACATCTCCATCGACCAGGGCGGCTGCTTCGAGGACTCCCGCCCGACCACGCACGCCGAGCCCACCTACCAGGTGCACGACTCGATCTTCTACTGCGTGGCGAACATGCCCGGCGCGGTGCCGCACACCAGCACCTACGCGCTCACCAACGTGACGTTGCCCTACGCCCTGGAACTGGCCAACCGCGGCTGGCGCGACGCCCTGCGCCGCGACCAGGCGCTGGCCCTGGGCCTGAACACGCACGACGGCCACGTCACCTACGGCCCGGTGGCCGACGCGCATGGGATGAGCCACATTGCCCTGGCGGACGTCCTGGCATAGAACTCCATGGTGACAGTCGACGGCGGGGGAGCGGGCACGCGGCTGCGCCGCGCCGTCGACACCTACCTGGACCACCTGACGGTCGAGCGGGCACTCGCGGTCAACACGCTCACGTCGTACCGCCGCGACCTGGACCGCTACGTCGAGTGGCTGGTCACTGCGGGGGTGTCCGACCTCTCCGACGTCACCACCCGGGAGATCGCCGCCCACGTCGCCGACCTGCGCGCGCCGGCCGGCGACGCCCCGCCGCTGTCGGCCTCCTCCGCGGCCCGGGCCGCCAGCGCCGTGCGCGGCCTGCACCGCTTCGCCCTGCTGGAGGGCCTGGCCCCGAGCGACCCGTCCCGCGAGGTGAAGCCGCCGTCGCTGCCCAAGCGGCTGCCCAAGGCCCTCGACGTCGACCAGGTGGTGCGCCTGCTGGCCGTGCCGGCCCAGGCCGCGGCCGGGCCCTTGGACCTGCGCGACGCCGCGCTGCTCGAATTCCTGTACGGCACCGGCGCCCGCATCTCGGAGGCGGTCGGCATCGCCGTCGACGACCTCGACCTGGACGCCCGTCCGGGGATGGTGGTGCTGCACGGCAAGGGCGGCAAGACCCGGCTGGTGCCGATGGGCAGCTACGCGCGCGCGGCGCTGGACGCCTACCTGGTGCGCGGCCGGCCGCCCCTGGCGGCCAACGGGACCGGGTCGCCCAACGTGTTCCTCAATGCGCGCGGGGGGCCGTTGTCGCGGCAGAGCGCGTGGACCATCCTGCGCAAGGCGGCGGACCGGGCGGGGCTGCCGGTCGACGGGCCGTCCGGGGTGTCGCCGCACACGCTGCGGCACTCCTTCGCCACCCACCTGCTCGACGGCGGGGCCGACATCCGGGTGGTGCAAGAGCTGCTCGGGCACGCCTCGGTGACCACGACGCAGGTGTACACGCTGGTGACCGTCGACCGCTTGCGCGAGATCTATGCGACCGCCCATCCGAGGGCTCGCTGATCCGGGGCGTGCTGGTGCTCGGGCACGCCTCGGTGACCACGACGCAGGTGTACGCGGTGGTGACCGCCGACTGCCCACCGAGAGCCCGCTGGGTCGGGGCGTTTCGGGCGCCGCGACTTGTCGGATTTATGCGGATTTGGGGTATTTATGTGGATTCATGGCAGGCGTCGAAGTGGACGGTGACCTGGTCGGGCCAGCGGCCGCCGAGCTTGCGCGTCGGCCGCGTTGAGGGCCGGGCTGGGCCGGGCGGCGGCGCGTGGTGCCGGTTCGTGCTGACCGCGACGACGCCGAGCGGATGCCCTGCCCGTTGACGGCGATGGAACGTTCCCAGCCGCCTCTGCCCCGACCGGCCGACCGGCCGACCGGCCGACCGGCCGACCGGCACGGCTTCGGCGATACACCCGTCTGGGCGGGCAGCACCATTGAACCGTTGATCACTTGGCGTAGCGATGGACCTCGTGCTGGCGATCGCGGTCTGAGCATGCACCATTTGACATTGTCGCTACCGTCCGGGGCGGTTTTTCCGGGCGGGCTCGGGGATAATCAAAACATGGGGCAGCTGTCATTCTTCAGTCGCACGGAATTGGCTGCCATGCGTGACAGGTCCAGGTCTCGGCGCTATTGTCCGGCAAGGGAGCAGTTCCGTCGGGAACATGAGCGGCATCGAGCGTGGGGCCTTGCTCAACGGCACGCCGAGAAGCTACGCCGCATCCATGGTGGCGTCCCGCCGGTGACCGCGGCCGACGATCGGCGGCCCGACCCGGCCCCTGCGCCCGACCCGGCCCCCGCGCCGGTCCCGCCGACGCTATCGCCCGAACAGGCCGAACACCCCGCCCAACACCCCGCCGGCCGGGTCGTCGCCGATCACACCGATCTCGCGCCGCCGGACCGCAAGGGCGGCACGGCAGAGTCGGGGCGTGCCCGCGCGGGCCGTCGCGCACCAACGCCACCGCCGCCGTCACGCCGGCCCGCCGGTGCGGCAACGCGTCGAACAATCGGCCGCCATCCGCGTTCATCGGCAGCGTATCGCAGCCGGTTCTTGCATCTGCCGCGTCCGGCCGGCTGTCAATTCCGCCGAAGCCTGCAAAAGGTTGAGCACCATCCCAATGCGCCACCGGCGGAGCATTTCAGTGAATACACGCTCATCGGCAGTTCAGAGCGCCGAGCCACTGAACTGTCACTCACTCGCTGTCACGGTCGCCTCCAGGCGGCGGGTCCGGCAGGTCATCCACCCCGAACGGCCGGGACCCGCTGGAACGGTAGGCACAACCCCGCCCGCTGCGAGACCGCGACCCGAGGCGTGAAAGGGCGACACCCGGCCCGAAGTCCGCACGCCTGCCCAAGCGCGAAATCAGCGGTTTCCGCCAATATTCGACTTATCCGGGTATATCTTGGCGCCGCGGACCCGGCCGGGGCTCGATCCCGGGCGCGTGGAGAAGACCGGGCGTCACTCGTGGCACGACGGCCCCAGTGCCGACCGCCTCGATTTCGCCGGCCCGATGAGGTTTCGCTCTCGGATGACCCGGACCAGGCTCGTGGCACGACGGTGCTGGCAGGGCCCAATGCCGACCGCTTCGTTTTCGCCGGCTCGATGGGGCTTCGCTCTTGGGCGAACCGGACCAGGCGCTAGTGGGCGTAACGGCACCCTGGTTGCGCGGACCAGAGTCCGAGGAAGCTGAGGGCCCACCCTCGCGAGCGGGCGGGCCCTCAGCGGGTGTGGTTACTTGTGGCGGTTGTATTTGCGCGGGGCCTTCGGGCTGCCGCCCTTGCCCACCCCGCCGCGGCCGCCGCCGTGGTTGCCGGAGCCCGGCGGGAGGGAGCGGTTGGCCTGGGCGCGGCGGATGGCCTCGAGCGGGTTGGCCGGGGCGGACTCGTCGGTCTCGGTGGCCGGGTTGTCGGGCTGGTTTTCGGCAGGCATGCGAGCGTCTCCTTCGCGGGACGGGCAGAAACGGCGAACACGACAACAGACAGGCGTGGCCGCGCGAACGCGAAGCGGGGAGTGATGAACCCACAACGGGGGCCGGCCGCAGGCAGAAACAGCGGCGGGCGCGCGCGGCGTCGGTGGGCTCAGAAACGCATGCGACAACGGTAACAGCACCCCGCCGGTCGCGCACGTGCGTTTCGCGCCGGCCGGGGTGTTGCGCGTTACGGGAAGGTCTTCAGGGCCGAGGGCCAGGCCGAGAGGATGTCCGGGTTCTCGGGCTTCATGGCCAGCGTGATTTGGCTGATCTGGACGTTGGAGGCGGGCTTCACACCGCTGAGGTCGGCCTTGACGTACGTCGAGCCGTCGTCCGCCACACGGGTGCACGAGCTCGAGTCCGGGCAGTCGAGGTGGCCGGGCTTTGTCGGGTTCGGGTCGGGGCGGCCCATCGACAGGGTCAGCACCGGGAGGTTGTTGAAGTCGTAGGGGGCGAACAGCGGCAGCGCGGGCGGCTTCGGGGTCAGCCGGACGGCCGAGCGGACCCGGCTGCCCGGGCTCACGTCGGTGCCGTAGCTCACGGACAGCAGCTGGTAGCCGCGGGGGAGCGGGCCCGGGACGAAGCCGACCGGGAACTGGCGGACGGCCGCCGGGGCCAGGCCCTCGGCGATCGCCAGCAGCGTGTCACGGTCGGGCACGGTTTCCCACGACGACCAGTAGATCGCCGCCCAGGCGTCGTCGGTGTACTGCCACGCCAGCGTCGGCACCGCCGGCTGAACCTTCTGCAGCTTCAGGAGGTCGCTCTGCGAGACGGTGGGCTCGGTCGGGCCGCCGGCGTAGCTCAACAGGCCCACGGCCGAGTGCACCAGGACCTTCTCGCCACTCTTCTCGAAGTCCCGGGGATCGAAGGCGCCCGGGCGGTAGACCACCAGGATGCCGCCGCGCAGCAGGTCGGCGGCCCTCGACGGGCTCGACGGGGCGTCGCCAGCGCCGGCGCCGGGCGCGGTCGCCGATGGCTCCGCCCCGTCGGGCACGCTGAAGCCGATGTCGATGGAGGACTGCTGGTAGGCCTGGGTGACCAGGTCCGGGTCGCTCACCAGGTAGTCGCCGGCGGTGTAGCCGCGGTAGTTGGTGACGAACGGCGCCGTGTCGGCGAATGCCGTCGCGACCGGTATGGCGGACGGGGAAGCCAGGGGGTTGCGGTCGCCGGCCGCGGTCAGCGGGGCGCTCGGGCCGGCGACCAGCACGACGGCCGCGGCGACGGCCGCGATCGTGGCGGCCGTACCGCCGCTGATCGAGGAGAGCAGGGCGACGCGGCGGCGCCGGGCCAGGTGACGGCCGGCGGCCGTGATGTCGTCAACACTGAGCCGTGGTGGCGGCGCGTCGTCCCGAACCGAGCTCAGCAGCGTGTGCAGGTCCTGGTCCATGCCCTTCCCTCCTATCCTGGTTGTGGCCGGGCCCGGCGACATCACTCGTCGCAGCGCCGCCCGCAGCGCCATCCGTGACTCGGAGTTCCTCCGAGCCGAGCAGCGCCCGGAGCGCGGCGAGCCCCCTGGCGGTCTGGCTCTTGACGGTTCCCGGCTGGCGGCCGAGCACCTCGGCGGTCTCCTCAACGCTCAGCCCCTCGTAGTACCGCAACACCAGCACGGCGCGCTGGCCGGGGGCCATGCGGGCGAGCGCGGCGCGGATCCGGATCCGGTCGTCGACCTGGTCGGCGTGATCCGGTCCGGGCAGGTCTGGCAGCGCGTAGCCGGCCGAGCGCTCCCGGCGGCGCCAGGGCCGGCGGCTCTCGTCGACCAGGGCGTGCACGATCGCCCGCCGCACGTAGGCCAGCGGCGTGTCGACCTTGTTCCAGCGCACGTACAGCTTCGCCAGGGACGCGGCCACCGCGTCCTCGGCGGTATGCCAGTCCCCGCACGTCAGGTAGGCGAGCGAGCGCAGCCCGTCGAATCGCGCGGTGACGAATTCGCGGAAGTGCGCCTCGTCGTCTTGGTTCACCCGTCCGGGCTCCCTTCGTCGCGGGTAGACGGAACCGCAGACCGAAGGGTTGCACACGTTCGGAGATTCTTTTTCCGGCGAACTACCGGCTACCGGGAGCTATCCGGGCGAATGCCGCGAAAATCGGCACGACCGGATGACGGGTCTACGGCGACCGCGGTGGCCGGCACTTGCGGCAGCCGCCGGCCTGGCCGTGATCGCCGTGGCCTACGGCAGGCCCACCGTGGGGGCCGCGGTCGAGGGTGGCGGGCCCTGCGTCGTGGGCGTGGCCGGGCCTTGCGTCGTCGGCGCGGGCGTCGTCGGCGTCGCCGACGCGGTCGCGGTCGTGGTCGTCGTGGGCTCGGCCGAGGACGCCGCGGCGGACGGTGGGGCGCTCGTGGAAGGGACGGATGTCGTACGGCTGGGAGCATGCGTCGTCACATGCTCCTCCGGCTCCGTCGTCCGGGCCGTCTGGCTGACGGCGACGGTCGGGCGGGACTCGGGGTCCGGCGGGCTGATCACCTTGCGCGTCAGCGCGATCACGGCCAGCAGCACGCCGGTGACCAGCGCCGCGACCGCCACGGTGGCGGCGATCGGGACCCACAACGGGCGGCCGGCCGGCTCCCCGCCGGGGTCGGCGTCGGAGCCGGCCGCCGGGGCGGCGCCGCGCACCAGCGGCGCCATCTCGTCCTCCGTCGTGGCGTCCTCGGCGGCCCGGGCCGCGGCGGCCATCGCGGCGGCGGTGGGGTAGCGCTCCTTCGGGTCCTTGTTCATCGCCCGCTCGACCAGCGCCCGCGTGGCGGCCGGCACGGTCTCGGGCAGCGGCGGGGGCTCGTCCTGCAGGTGCTTGATGGCGATCTCGAGCGGCGAGTTGCCGGTGAACGGCGGGGTGCCGGTGAGGCAGTGGTACGCCACCACGCCCAGCGCGTAGATGTCGGACGCCGGCGAGATCGGGTCGCCGGAGGCCTGCTCCGGGGACATGTAGAGCGCGGTGCCGATGACCGCGTTGACCTTTGTGACGGCAGTCACTTCCGCGGAGCGTGCCACGCCGAAGTCGACCAGCGTCACCGCGCCCTTCTCGCCCACGAGCAGGTTGCCCGGCTTCACGTCGCGGTGGATGATCCCCCGCTCGTGGGCGGCCTGCAGCGCGTCGGCCGCCTTGGCCACGATCGCCAGGGTCCGCCCGACCGGCAGGGTGCCCGCCTCGTTGATCAGCTCGCCCAGCGGGCGGCCGTTGACGAAGGCCATGACCAGGAACAGCGTGCCCTCGGGGGTCTCGCCGTAGTCGTAGACGCCGACGACGCCCGGGTGGCCGATCGAGGCCATGAGCCGGGCCTCGGAACGGAACCGGCGGCCGAACTCGGCGTTGCTGACGTGCCCCGGCAGCAGCACCTTCACGGCCACGGTGCGGGTAAGGGTCTTGTCCGTGGCCCGGAACACCTGTCCCATCCCGCCGCTGGCGACGAACTCATCGAGGCGGTATCTGTCGCCGAGAACGTCCCCTGGTTGCAGCACGTGCATGAAGGTACCCAACGATGAGCTTCGCGACACGCCGGGCGCGCTGTGCGATATGTACCCTGCAGTGACGTACAGTCGGTCAGCGGCTGACTCGCTCCCCCCATTCAGGCCGACGCCGAATCGGTCCCGGGTGGAGACAGCACCGCCGGGAGGGGCGAAGACAGCGATGACAGGCATGGGCGACCAGGCGGAGTCGTGGACCACCACGATGCGCGCCGAGCAGGCCTCGCTTGACCTCGGTGCGGAGCTCGGGCCGGCGGACCCGACCGCGTACACGATGCGCAAGCCGATCCCCGAACCGATGCCGATGGATCGGCACGGCCCGGCGCGCATTATCGCCATGGCCAACCAGAAGGGCGGTGTCGGAAAGACGACGTCGACCATCAACCTGGGTGCGGCCCTGGCGGAGTACGGGCGGCGGGTGCTGCTCGTCGACTTCGACCCGCAGGGCGCCCTCTCGGTCGGCCTCGGCGTCAACCCCCACAACCTCGATCTCACGATTTACAACGTCCTGATGGACTCGGACGTGACGGTCGAGGACATCAGGATCAAGACGGACGTCGCCGGCCTGCACCTCCTGCCGGCCAACATTGACCTCTCCGCCGCCGAGATCCAGCTGGTCACCGAGGTCGCCCGCGAGATGGCCCTGGCCCGGGTGCTGCGCCCGGTGCTCAAGGAGTACGACTTCATCCTCATCGACTGCCAGCCGTCGCTGGGCCTGCTGGCGATCAACGCCCTCACCGTCGCCCACGGCGTGATGATCCCGCTGGAGTGCGAGTTCTTCTCGCTGCGCGGCGTCGCGCTGCTGCTGGACACGATCGACAAGGTGCGCGAGCGGCTCAACTTCGACCTCGAGCTCGAGGGCATCCTCGCCACGATGTACGACAGCCGCACCACGCACTGCCGCCAGGTGCTGCAGCGGGTCGTGGAGGCGTTCGGCGACAAGGTGTACCAGACCGTCATCACCAAGACGGTGAAGTTCCCCGAGTCGACGGTGGCCGGGGCGCCCATCACGACGCTCGACCCGTCGTCGTCGGGGGCTCGCAACTATCGGCAGCTGGCCCGCGAGGTGATCGCGCAGCAGGCCGAGCGGCGACTCTGACGCGCTTGCTGTTCGGGGTTTGCGCAGTTCTTGCGCTAGGTTCTTCGCGTGACTGAGCCGGTCTCTGTGTCCCCGGAGTCGCCGTCGCCTTCGGCCGACGTCGATGTGCCGGCTGCGCCGGCCCCATCCGGGTTCCAGGTCAAGCTGGCCAACTTCACCGGGCCGTTCGACCTGTTGCTGCAGCTGATCGGCAAGCACAAGCTGGACGTCACCGAGGTCGCGCTGCACACGGTGACGGACGACTTCATCGCGTACATCCGGGCGATGGGCGACGACTGGGACCTCGACGAGGCCTCGGAGTTCCTGGTCGTGGCGGCGACGCTGCTCGACCTCAAGGCGGCCCGCCTGCTGCCGTCGGCCACGGTCGAGAACGAGGAGGACCTGGCGCTGCTCGAGGCGCGGGACCTGCTGTTCGCGCGGCTGTTGCAGTACAAGGCCTTCAAGGAGGCGGCGGCGCACATCCAGGGCCTGGAGGCGGTGGGCTCGCGGCGCTACCCGCGGGCGGTGACCCTGGAGCCCCGCTACGCCGAGGCGCTGCCCGACCTGGTGCTGGGCGTCGGGCCGCAGCGCCTGCTCAAGCTCGCCATCAAGGCGTTCACGCCCAAGGCGCCGCCCGTCGTGTCGATCGCGCACATCCACATGGTCCGTGTGAGCGTGCGGGAGCACGCCAACATCGTGCGCGACCGCCTCATGGAGCAGCGCGTGGCGACCTTCAGCGAGCTGTGCATCGACTGCGAGTCGACGCTGGAGGTGGTGGCCCGGTTCCTGGCTCTGCTCGAGTTGTACCGCGAGGACCTCATCTCGTTCGAACAGGTCCAGGCCCTGGGGGAACTGGTGGTCCGCTGGACGGCGGCCACGGACGCGGACGTGGACATCACCGTCGAGGAGTACGACGGCGCGCCCCCGCCCGCCGCGGAGTCCGGCTCGCCGGACGGGGCCGCGGTTGCGGACGGCGGCGGCACTGCGGATGATGCGGATTCCCTGGCGGACGTGGATGGGCCCGGGGCCGGCGAGGCCGCGGTGGACGTGGACAACGAGGTGGACGAGTGAGCCAGGACGAGAAGCCGACGGAGTCGCTCGCCGACCAGGCCGCGAACTGGATTCCACCCTGGGCCCGCCCGAAGCCGCAGCCGCAGGCGCAGTCCTTCCCCGAGCTGCAGTGGCAGTCCGACGCCGAGGAGTCGCCCTCCGCCTCGGAGCCCGCTTCGCACGACGTTGCTGAGTCTGCGGAGGGGGCGCCGGCCGATTCGGAGGTCGTGGCGGAGCCTGCCGAGGTCGCCGCTGAGCCGCCTGAGTCCGAGCCTGTCGCGGAGGCCGATGCGGAACCTGTCGCGGAGGTCGAACCTGTCTCGGAGTCCGAGCCGGCTGCGGAAGCTGAGGCCGCTCCGGAGCCCGAGCCCGTCGAATCGGAGCCCGTCCCCGAGCCTGAGCCCGTCCCCGAGCCTGAGCCCGTCCCCGAGCCTGAGCCCGTCCCCGAGCCTGAGCCCGTCCCCGAGCCTGAGCCCGTCCCCGAGCCTGAGCCCGTCCCCGAGCCCGAGGCTGAGCCGTCTGTTGAGGCCGAGCCTGTTGCTGAGGCCGAGGCGGAGGCGCTGCCCGGGGCCGTTGACGAGCAGGCGCTGCCGCTGGCGGGGGCGGCTCCCGCCGAGAGCGTGCGGGCGGAGATGTCGGACAGCGAGCTGCGCGGCGCGGTGGAGGCGATCCTCCTCGTCGTCGACGAGCCGACCAGCGAAGTGACGCTGGCCCAGGTGCTGGAGCAGCCCGTCGAGCGGGTGCTGGCGGCGCTGGAGGCGGCTTCCTCGCAGTACACGTCGCTGGGGTTCGGGTTTGATCTTCGGCGGGTGGCCGGGGGCTGGCGGCTCTACACCCGGCCCGAATATGCCGCGTACGTCGAGAAGTTCGTTCTCGACGGCCAGCAGATTCGGCTGACCCAGGCGGCGTTGGAGACACTGGCGGTGATCGCGTACAAGCAGCCGGTGACCAGGTCCCGGATTTCGGCCATCCGCGGTGTGAACTGTGACGGGGTTGTCCGTACGCTGGTTACCAGGGGTCTGATCGAGGAGACCGGGAGTGAGCCGGAGAGCGGCGCGTTCCTGTACCGGACGACCACGTTGTTCCTGGAGAAGCTCGGCCTGGACAACGTCGATCAGCTGCCGCCCCTTGCCCCGTTCCTGCCCGACGACATAGATGAGATCGCCGATGCCCAGCGTTGACCCGTCAGTTGAGTCCGAGTCCGGCGAGTTCGTGGCCGGCCAGTTCGAGGGTTCCGCCTTCGACGCGCCGCCGGACGCCGTGCCGCCGCGTCACGAGGAGCGCCTGCAGAAGATTTTGGCGGCGGCCGGCCTCGGCTCGCGGCGCACGTGCGAGCGCCTGATCGACGAGGGCCGGGTCACCGTCAACGGCAAGGAGGCCACGCTCGGCGACAAGGCCGACGCGGTGCGCGACGCGATCCATGTGGACGGCCAGCGGCTGGTGACCGACACCCGACTGGTGTACCTGGCGCTGAACAAGCCCCGCGGCGTGGTCTCGACGATGGACGACGACAAGGGCCGCGACGCGATCGCCGACTTCCTGCCGAACATCAACACCCGCGTGTTCCACGTCGGCCGGCTCGACCAGGACAGCGAGGGCCTGCTGCTGCTGACCAACGACGGCGGGCTGGCGCACAAGCTGATGCACCCGTCGTATGAGGTGGCCAAGACCTACCAGGTCGAGATCTCCGGCCCGGTCCCGCGCTCGATGGGCCGGGACCTCAAGGCGGGCATCACCCTGGAGGACGGCCCGGTGAAGGTCGACTCGTTCCGGGTCGTGGACGCGTTCGGCCGGGCGGCGCTGGTGGAGGTGGTCCTGCACGAGGGCCGCAACCACATCGTGCGGCGCCTGTTCGACGCGGTGGGCTTCCCGGTCCAGCGGCTGATCCGCACCCAGATCGGCCCCATCCGGCTGGGCGACCTGCGCCCGGGCCGCACCCGCCACCTGTCCCAGGCCGAGGTGGGCGCCCTCTTCAAGGCGGTCGGCGAGTAGCGGCGGCTGCCCGGCCCACTGGCATGGCCAGGTCGGCGAGTAGCAGGGGCCGCCCGGCCCACCGGTGTGGCCCAGTTCGGCCAGGCGGTCGGCGAGTAGCGGCGGCTGCCCGGCCCACCGGCATGGCCCAGTTCGGCCAGGCGGTCAGCGAGGCGGCGGCCGGGTGATGAGGACAGATGCTGTCCTCATCACCCGTGATACTTGACGCATGTTGGAGACCTCGGCCCGGCTGCTGGCGTTGCTCTCGCTGCTGCAGGCGCGCCGGGACTGGCCCGGGCAGACGCTCGCCGCCCGGCTGGAGGTCAGCCCCCGCACGGTACGCCGCGACGTCGACCGCCTTCGCGAACTCGGCTATCCGGTGCAGGCGACGAGGGGCCCCGACGGCGGGTATCGCCTCGACGCCGGCTCCGAGCTGCCGCCCCTGCTCTTCGACGACGACCAGGCCGTCGCCGTGGCGGTGGCGCTGCAGACGGCGACGATGGCCGTGCAGGGCGTCGAGGAGGCGGCGCTGCGAGCGCTGGCCACGGTGCGCCAGGTCATGCCGGCCCGCCTGCGCCATCGGGTCGACGCCCTGCAGGTCACCCGGATCGTGAAGCACGCCTGGCGCGAGAGTGACATCGACGCCGAGCACCTCCTCGCGATCGGGACCGCGGTCCGCGCCCGGGAGGTGCTGCGCTTCGACTACGAGGGGCGGCGGGAGATGGCCGAAGGCCCCGGGCCGCAGCGCCCGCCGCGGCGGGCCGAGCCGCACCACCTCGTGACGTGGGGCGGGCGCTGGTACCTCGTGGGGTGGGACCTGGACCGCAAGGACTGGCGCACGTTCCGGGTCGACCGCATGACCCCGCGCACGCCCACCGGTCCGCGGTTCGGTCCGCGGGAGTTGCCGGCGCCGAGCCTGGCCGAGTTCATCGCCGAGCGGTTCGAGCGCCACGATGCGCTGCCGTGCCGCGGTACCGCGATCCTGCGGGCCCCGGCGGCCTCCGTCAACGACGCCGCGCGCGGGCAGGCGGTCGTCGAGGACGTCGCGCCGGACCGGTGCCGGGTCACGGCCGGCTCGTGGAGCTGGACCGGGCTCGCGGCCTGGTTCGGCATGTTCGGCGTCGACTTCGAGCTGGTCGGCCCGCCCGAGCTGCTCGAGGCCGCCGGGTCCCTCGCCGCCCGCTTCGCGAACGCCCTGCCGCCACGCGACCGCTGAGCCGGCTGTGTCGGGCGCCGAATCCCCCGCCGCCCGCTTCGGCGAACGCCCTGCCGCCACGCGACCGCTGAGCCCGCCGTGTCGGGCGCGACGGCGCCCGACACGGCCGGAACGTCAGCCCTTGTTGCGAACCGTCGCCAGCGCCTTGCCCCACGTCACCGTCTGGTCGATCAGGGTGTTCAACGTGCCCTCGTGCTGCGGCCCCGGCTTGAAGACGCTGAAGTTCTCGAAGTCCTGGTACAGCGACAGGGCGACCTGCGCCCGCACGTCGGCCAGCTGCAGCTCGCCCGCGATCAGCCGCAGGTGCTCGACCGCCCGCGTGCCGCCCGCCGAGCCGTAGCTCACGAAGCCCGCCGCCTTGTTGTTCCACTCGGCGTAGAGGAAGTCGATCGCGTTCTTCAGGGCGCCGCTCGTCGAGTGGTTGTACTCCGGCGTCACGAAGATGTAGGCGTCGAACTCGGCGATCTTGGCGGCCCACTGCTTGGTGTGCTCGTTCGCGTACTGGCCCAGCGACGCGGGCACCGCCTCGTCGAGGTGGGGGAGGTTGTAGTCGAGCAGGTCGACCAGCTCGAACTCGGCGTCGCCGCGGCGGGACGCGATGTCGTACACCCACTTGGCCACGGCCTCGCCGTTGCGGCCCGGACGGGTGCTGCCGAGGATGATTCCGACCTTGGTCATGAATGCTTCCTTTTCTGAATGTTCTGCACGAACCCGATGTTCGGCACGAACCCGGAAGGGTGACGTGTCACCGAGACAGTAGCGCAGAACCACGGTGACATGTCACCCATCCCCTAGACTGCATGTGTGACGAATTCGGGGTGGCTCGACGAGCGGGAGCAGCGGGCCTGGCGCGGGTACGTTGCCCTCAACGCCGAGGTTCAGCGGCGCCTGGCCCGCCAGCTGCAGCGCGAGACCGGCCTGACCGCCGCCGAGTATGCCGTGCTGGTCAGCCTGTCAGAGGCGCCCGGGGGCCGGCTGCGGGTCTTCCAGCTGCGCCAGGCGGCCGACTGGGAGAAGACCCGGCTCACGCACCAGATCACGCGCATGACGGCCCGCGGCCTGGTGGCCCGCGAGCCCTGCCCCGACGATCCCCGCGGCGCGTTCGTCGTGCTCACCGAGGCCGGCCGGGAGGCGATCGAGGCGGCGGCCCCGCGCCACGTCGCGCACGTGCGGCACTGGTTCTTCGACGCGCTGCGCCCGGAGCATGTCGAGGCGCTGATCGAGCTCTCCGGCGCGGTGCTGTCCCGTCTCCCGGAGGCCGACCGCGCGATCGGCGAGCCGTGCGAGCCGTGTTCGTCGACCGCCGATGCCGAGGCCGGGGAGGCGTGCCCGCCCGGTGTGGACCCGTGCGAGGTCGCCGTGCCGGAATGCCCGCCCGCCGCCGAAATGTCCGGCATGTGAATGTGATGATGACCGGTGGGCCAAACCACATACACGGGTACCTCCCGTGGGTGGGCGTCATCGGCGGGTCAAGTACTGTTTTGAAGGGCTTCATCGAGCAGAGGAGACGGGCGTGCACGACGAGGGCCGGCAACTGGTAGTTGCCGTCGACGGGCCGTCCGGCTCAGGCAAGTCGACCATCTCCCGGCGGGTCGCCCAGGCGCTCAGCGCCCGCTACCTGGACACCGGCGCCATGTATCGCGCCGTGACGTACGCCGTGCTGCGCGACGGCGTCGACCTGCACGACGCCGTCAAGGTCGCCGCCGTGGCCGAGGGTGTGCACCTGACCATCGGCACCGACCCGGCCGCGCCGCACATCGCCGTCGACGGGGTTCTGGTCGACCGGGAGATCCGCGGGTCGGAGGTGACCGGGGCGGTGTCCGCCGTGTCGGCCGTGCCGTCGGTGCGCGCCCTGCTCGTCGCCCAGCAGCGCCAGATCATCGCCGAGGCGGAGCGGATCGTCGTCGAGGGCCGCGACATCGGCACCGTGGTCGCCCCCGACGCCGACCTGAAGGTCTACCTCACCGCCGACGCCGAGGAGCGCGCCCGCCGCCGCAGCAGCGAGAACGCGACCAACCAGGCCGCGACCGCCGCCGACCTCGCCCGCCGTGACCGCCTCGACTCGACCCGCGCCGCCGATCCGCTGCGCCAGGCCGAGGACGCCGTCGTGCTCGACACCACCGCGCTCGGCATCGACGAGGTGGTCGAGCGGCTGCAGCACATGCTCGACAAGGTCATGGCGTGAACCCAACGCCCGCGGAGGTCTCCGCGCAGGCCGTCGAGGCCGAGCTGGAGGCCGAGCTGAGCCTGCCCATCGTCGCCGTGGTCGGCCGCCCCAACGTCGGCAAGTCGACGCTGGTCAACCGCGTGCTCGGGCGCCGCCAGGCGGTCGTGGAGGACGTCGCCGGGGTGACCCGCGACCGGGTCGCGTATGACGCGGAGTGGACCGGCCGGCACTTCACGATCGTCGACACCGGCGGCTGGCTGCCCGACGCCCGCGAGCGCGCCAAGGCCATCGCCACCCAGGCCGAGATCGCCGCGCAGACCGCCGACGTGGTCCTCTTCGTCGTCGACGCCACGATCCCGCCGACCTCCGACGACGAGGCGGCCGTGCGGATGCTGCGCCGCAGCGCCGGCAAGGTCATTCTGGTCGCCAACAAGGTCGACAACGACCGGATCGAGAACGACATCGCCAGCCTGTGGGGCCTGGGCCTGGGCGAACCCTTCCCGGTGTCGGCCCTGCACGGCCGCGGCGCCGGAGACCTCCTCGACAAGATCCTGGAGAACCTTCCGGAAGCCCGGCAGATCGAACCGCGAGAGGCCGGCCCCCGCCGCATCGCCCTCGTCGGCCGTCCCAACGTCGGCAAGTCCAGCCTGCTCAACAAGCTGGCCAAGGAGGAGCGGGCGGTCGTGGACTCGGTCGCCGGCACGACCGTCGACCCGGTCGACAGCCTGGTCGACTTCGGCGGCGAGACCTGGCACCTGGTCGACACGGCCGGCCTGCGCAAGCGCGTCACGCACGCCAGCGGCACCGAGTACTACGCCTCCCTGCGCACCAACGCCGCCATCGAGGCCGCCGAGGTCGCCATCGTGCTGCTCGACGCCAGCGAGCCCATCTCGGAGCAGGACCAGCGGATCATCACCATGGTCATCGAGTCGGGCCGGGCGCTGGTCATCGCCTTCAACAAGTGGGACCTGGTCGACGAGGACCGCCGCTACCAGCTCGGCAAGGAGATCGACCGCGAGCTGCGCCGGGTTCCCTGGGCGGTGCGGGTCAACGTCTCCGCCCTGACCGGCCGTGCGGTCGACAAGCTCGCCCCGGCGCTGCGCACCGCGCTGACCAACTGGGAGCGCCGCGTGCCGACCGGCCAGCTCAACCAGTGGCTGACCGCCCTTGTCCAGGCCACCCCGCACCCGGTCCGCGGCGGTCGCGCCCCGCGCGTGCTCTTCGCCACCCAGGCCGGCGTCTCCCCGCCGAAGTTCGTCCTCTTCACCACCGGCGCCCTCGACCCGGGCTACGTCCGCTTCGTCGAGCGCCGCCTGCGCGAGGAGTTCGAGTTCACGGGCACCCCGATCCACATCACCGTGAAGCCCCGCAAGAAGAACAAGAAATAGCCCTCCGCGCCGGGCCGATTCGGGTGTACCGGCACTTGCCGCCCGCGCGGGCACAAGTGCGATGAGCCGTGGCGCGCCGGCGCCCGACTTGTCGCGGCCCGGTTCGTCAGCGGCGGGGTTCGGTGAGGTCGGTGTCCGCCGTCCTTCTGCGGCGGTGCCGTGGCGGCGGATCGCGATCGCGGCCGTCGTCGGTGTCGCCGCCGCGGCGGGCACGTCGTCGTACGGCCAGCGGCCGCAGCGGTTCGGACCGCTCGCCGCCGCGGCGGTCCTGGTCGTCCGCCAGGGGTGTGGCGACCGCGGGGCGATCAGGATCTCGACGAAGCGGCCGGCGTGCGGCAGCGCGGCCGAGCGCCTTAGCAGCTCACGAGGCCCGCGGCGAGCTTGCTGCGGATCACCCGGGTGGCGGACTGGGTGATCCTGGCGGCGAAGGCGGGGTCGCTCTTGGCCGCCGCCACCAGGGCCTCCGTCATCGGGCCGGCGTCCTGCAGGCGGACGCTCAGGACCATGTCGCCGCCGGCCCGGATGAAGCGGACCGCGCGCTGGCCGAGCGGGACGGCGCTCACGGCCTGGGCGGCGCCGAGGTCGTCGGACAGGACCAGGCCGTCGAAGCCCATCTTGCCGCGCAGCAGGTCGGTGACGATGGCGGGGGAGAAGGCGGCGACGTTCTGCGGGTCCAGCTTCGGGTAGGCGGCCGAGGAGATCATCACGGCGGCCGAGCCGGCGCTGATGCCGGTGGCGAAGGGCTTCAGCGCCGGGTCGTCGACGGTGGTCAGGTCGTCGCGGGCGCCGGTCGAGGTGTCGGTGTTGGCCCGCACCCGGCCCAGGCCCGGGAAGTGCTTCAGGGTGGTCTGCACGCCGGCGCCCTGGATGGCGGCGACCACGGTGGCGACGTCCTCGGCCACCGGGTCGGGGGTCGTGCCGTACTGCCGCTCGAAGCCCCCGATCGGCGGGTTGGACTTGCCGACGTCGGCCGGGACCACGTCGGCGACCGGGGCCAGGTCGATGGTCACGCCGATGCCCTTGAGCCGGGCGGCCCACTCCGCCGTCTGGGTCTTCAGGGCGGCGGCGTCGAGCTTGCCCTGGGACACGGCGGTCGGGATGGCCGGGAAGTCGGCGCCCTTGAGGGTCTGGACCTGGCCGCCCTCCTGGTCGATGCCGATCTGCAGGGCGAGGCCGCCGTTCTTGCGGGCGGCGTCCTGTAGCTGGGCGATCGCCTGGCGCATGGTGGCGGCCGACGCCGAGCTGCGGCCGGCCAGGAAGATGCCGCCGATGTGGTACTTCTGGATCGTCGCCACGGCCCCGCCCGGCGAGTCGATCGCGGTGCCGATCATGAGCAGCTGGGCGGCCTGCTGCTCGATCGGCAGCTTGGCGACCAGCGAGGTGGCACAGTCCGCCGGCGTGGCGGAGGCGCCCTGCGTCGGCACCACGGGCGATTCCGGGCGCGGCGAGGCGCTCGCCGTGGCCGGCGGGCCTGCGTCGTCGCGCATCGTGGAGATCACGACGATCGTGCCGGCCACGAGGGCGGCCACCGCCACGGTGACGATCGCCCACAGCGCGAACGGGCCGGATCTCCCGCGCTCACCGAGGCGGCGCGTTCCTCTCGGCATCCTTGCTCCATCCGCGAGTCGGGCTGCGCACCGCGATCGAGGATACGGCAGGACCCACCGCCCCGATCAAACGCGGCGTCAGGCGAACGCTGTCAGGAAGCGGTCACGGAAGGCGCTCATCGGCCAGACCGGGGCCTGCGGGTCCGGGCGCAGGCCGTCGGTCCAGCCCCAGCCGGCGACCCGGTCGAGCACCTTCTGGTCGTGGGCGACGATCGTGATCGGCACGTCGCGGCCGGCCTGGTCGCCGACGATGATCGGGGACGGCTGGTGGTCGCCCAGGAAGACCACCACGAGGTTGTCGTCGCCGTACCGCTGCACGTACGAGATGAGGCTGCTCAGCGAGTAGACGATCGAGTTGCGGTACGCCGTGCGGATCTTCTCCGACGTACGCCAGGCCACATCCGGAGGGTCGCCCGCGGTGCTCATCGAGTTGTAGACCGTGCCGTCGCCGACCTCGTCCCAGCCGACCAGCTGCGGGATCGGCGTCCACGGCGCGTGGCTGGAGACCAGCGCGATCTCGCCGAACACGGGCTGGTGGCCGGGGGTGCGCTCCAGCCGCTGGAACGAGGCGAGGGTGAACTGGTCCGGCACCGGGACGTAGGAGAACTTGGGGCCGCGGTAGCCCATGTTCCGCGAGTCGTACAGGTCGTGGTACTGGAAGTACCGGCCCTGCGGCCAGTCCCGGTCGTTGGCCGGCATGAGCCCGGCTATGTGCCAGCCGGCCCGCCGGAATGCGGCGTTGACGGTGAACCGGTCGCCGGCCAGCAGGGTGTCGCTGCGCCGCTGGTTGTCGACCCACAACCCGGACAGCAGCGTGTCGTGCGCCAGCCAGCTGCCGCCGCCGGCGGTCGGCGAGGTGAGGAAGCCGCTGCGCGCGGAGAACCCGGCCGCCGCCAGCCGCCGCGTGCCCTCGTCGAGGGTGGCGCCGACCACCGGCGCGTACTGCGGGTCCTGCACCGCGCTGCGCCCGTAGCTCTCCACGAACGTGAACAGCACGTCCTTGCCCCGAAGCGCGGTGAGCAGCCGCGCGCCCGGCACGTCCCGGAACGCGTCGACGGCGGACTGGCTGTCGAACTTCTGCCCGTCGTTGATGTCCCGCCGCACGAGCGCCACCTGGTCGCCCAGCGCGCCGGTCGCCCCGTCGGAGGCCACCGGCAGGCCGTGCACGAACTGCACGTTGAGCAGCGCGAGCAGCGCCCACGCCACCGCCAGCGCCGCCGTGGCGCGGGTCGTGGAGGCCGGGTGGCGCAGCGCCAGCCGGCCGAGCCGGCGCAGCGCGAAGGTCATCACCACGGGCACGGACAGCACGACGAGCCCGAGCGCGACGGCCGCCCCGACCGCCGCGGCCCGCCCGACGGACGACTCGACCAGCTCGAACGCCGGCCGCAGGAGCACCCAGTCGAGCACCGGGTCGAAGGGCCGGGACAGCGCGGTGTAGAAGCCGAGGTTGAACAGCCGCACGATGATCAGCACCCCGAGCAGCACGCCGGCCGCGCCGAGCACGACCGTGCGCATCCGCCCGCGCGCGGCGAGGAACAGCGCGACGAGCAGCAGGCCCTCGATCGGGATGCGCACGAACGACGCCGCGCTGTACTGGGTCAGGCGGTCCGGGCTCACCAGCGTGCAGTACACGACGGCGGCCCCCAGCAGGGTGCCGGTCCAGCGCAGCGCGGTGCGCACGGCCATCAGGACGACACCGCCACTTCGAGCGACTGCCGGCGCCAGCGCCACAGCACCTCGGAGCCGAACGACTCGACCAGGAACAGCAGCGAGATGGCGACCGCCGTGGTGGTCACCGCCGGCGGCAGCAGCCCGGACGCGGCCACGGCGAGGGTCACGCCCTGCATCGCCGCGACGACCTTGCGCCAGTACCGCGGCGGGACCGGCCCGCGCAGCCACGGCACCAGCGCGGCCGCCACCCAGATCGCGTAGCGCATGAGGCCGATCGCGAGCACCCACGGGCCGACCGTCTGGGCGACCTGCACGCTGAGCACCAGGATGAGCCAGGCGTCGGTCTCCATGTCGAAGCGGGCGCCGAGCGCGCTCACCCCGCCGGTGCGCCGCGCCACGTTGCCGTCCACGGCGTCCATGGCCAGGGCGACAGCGCTCAGCGCGCACAGCACGCCGACCGGCGCCGGGCGGCCGAAGAGCGAGTCGGCGGTCAGCGCGGCCACCCCGCCGATGAGCCCGGCCCGGGTCTGGGTCACCCAGTTCGCCGCGCCGAAGGCCACCGCGGCGGAGCGTTGCAGCCCGTGCCCGAGCGCCACGAACGCGACGAGCCCGCTCGCGAGGCCGGCGACCCAGCCCGCCGCGCCGAGCCCGACGCTCGCGGCCAGGGCGGCCAGCACCGTGCAGTGGAAGATCAGTCCAGCGACCGGACCGGTTCGAACCCGCGGCATCATCGCTCCGTATACGAGGCTGTGCTTTCTGACCATGGACCCGACAATGCATACGCGCACGGCGGCGCGACGGTTCGATCGCATGCTTCGCCGGAATGGGTACATGTACGGGCCCGAACAACGAAGGAGCCGCTCATGCACGAGGCCCGCGCTTTCTGGAGCGTCGGCGGCGGACAAGGTGAAATCCGGCCCGAGCCGCTGCGCCGACCCGGCGAGGGCGAGGTGCTGGTCCGCGCGCTCTACTCGGGTGTGAGCCGCGGCACCGAGACGCTCGTCTTCGCCGGCAAGGTGCCCCCGGACCAGCACGCGGTCATGCGCGCGCCGTTCCAGGAGGGCGACTTCCCGTTTCCGGTGAAATACGGCTACCTCAGCGCGGGACTCGTCGAGGCCGGTCCGGCGCGGCTGGTCGGCCGCGCGGTGTTCTGCCTGTTCCCGCATCAGACCGCTTATGTGGTACCGCAGGAAAAGGTCGTGGAAATCCCCGGCGGGGTGCCACCTCGGCGCGCGGTGCTCGCCGGGACGGTGGAGACCGCCGTCAATGCGCTGTGGGACGCCGCGCCGCTGGTCGGCGACCGGGTGAGCGTGCTGGGCGGCGGCATGGTCGGCTGCTGCGTCGCGGCGCTCCTGGCCCGCTTCCCGGGCGTCGAGGTCGAGCTCATCGACGTCGACCCGGCCCGCCGGGTCACCGCCGAGGCACTCGGCGTCACCTTCGCGACGCCGCAGGAGGCGTCGGCGGGCCGCGACCTCGTGGTCCACGCCAGCGCCACGGAGGCGGGCCTGCAGCAGGCGCTGGGCCTGCTCGCCCCGGAGGGCACTGTGCTGGAGCTGAGCTGGTACGGCGACCGCCCCGTCACCCTCTCCCTCGGCGGCGCGTTCCACTCCGGCCGCCTCGCCATCCGCAGCAGCCAGGTCGGCACCGTGTCCCCGGCCCGGGCCGGGCGCCGCTCCTACGCCGACCGGCTGGCCCTGGCCCTGCGCCTGCTGCGCGACCCCGCCTTCGACGCGCTCATCACCGGCGAGTCCCCGTTCGAGGACCTGCCGCAGGTGCTCCCGGCCCTGGCCACCGGCGCGCTGCCGGCCCTGTGCCACGCGATCACCTACCGGTAACCCCGGATCAACGAACCCAGATCAACGACAGGAGCAGCGTGTACAGCATCACCGTCCGTGACCATGTGATGATCGCCCACAGCTTCCGCGGGGAGGTCTTCGGCCCGGCCCAGCGCCTGCACGGCGCCACCTACGTGGTCGACGTGACCTTCTCGCGCGCCGAGCTGGACGCCGACAACCTGGTGGTCGACATCGGCCTCGCCTCCGACGAGCTCAAAACCGTCCTGGGCGCCCTGAACTACCGCAACCTCGACGACGAGCCCGACTTCGCCGGCGTCAACACGTCGACCGAGTTCCTCGCCGCCGTGGTCGCCGACCGGCTGGCCGCGCGGGTGCACGCCGGCGCGCTCGGCCCGGGCGCGGCCGGCCTGGAGCGCATCGCCGTCACGCTGCGCGAGTCCCACGTCGCCTGGGCCACGTACGAGCGCGCCCTGTGAGCGATCCGCAGCGCAGCGGAGGGCCCGGTGTCATTCGCGCCGGCGCTGGAGCGCAGCGGAGGTGATGGCGCGAGCGGTCCGCAGCGAATCGGAGGGGCCGCGAACCAGTGGGCACCGTAATACTCGCGTGAGCGGTCCGGAGCGAAGTGGGCACCCTTCACGTCGCGCCGGCGACGGAGCGCAGCGGAGGTGATGGCGTGAGCGGTCCGGTCGTCCACGTGGTGCTGCCGGGCGACATCGACAGCACCACGACGCCGAGCGGCGGCAACCGGTACGACCGCGAGGTCTGCGCCGGGCTGGCCGCCCTCGGCTGGACGGTGCGGGAGCACCGGGCCGACCTCGAGCCCCTGGAGGCGCTGCTGGCGGCCCGGCCGGACGGCGCCCTCGTCCTGCTCGACGGCCTCGTCGCCTCGGCCCGCCCGGGCCCGCTGGCCGCACACGCGGCCCGGCTGCGGCTCGTCGTCCTGGTGCACATGCCCTTCGGCGACGAAGACCCGGCGGCCCGCCCGGCCGAGGCCCGGGCGCTGCGGGCGGCCACCGCGGTGATCGCCACCAGCGACTGGACCGGGCGGCGCCTGGCCGAGCTCTACGCCCTGCCCGCCGACCGCATCGACGTGGCCGCGCCCGGCGTGGCCCCGGCCCCGGTCGCGCCCGGCTCCGGCGCGGGCGGTGCGCTGCTCTGTGTCGCCGTGCTCGGCCGCCACAAGGGCCACGACGTGCTGGTCGAGGCCCTGTCCCGCCTGCCGGGTGAGTGGACCTGCGCGTGTGCGGGCGCGCTGGAGCGCGACCCGGCGTTCGTGGCCGGTCTGCGGTCGCGCATCGACGCCGCCGGGCTGGGCGGCCGGCTGACGCTCGCCGGCCCGTGCGCCGGCGCCGACCTGGACGCCCTCTACGCGGGCGCCGACCTGCTGGTCCACCCCTCACGCGGGGAGACCTACGGCATGGTCGCGGCCGAGGCCCTGGCCCGCGGCATCCCGGTGCTGGCGACCACGGCGAAGGGGCTGCCGGACGCGGTCGGGCGGGCCCCGGACGGCACCGTGCCCGGGCTGCTGGTCCCGCC
>NZ_JBFAZW010000081.1:0-49660 GCF_040682015.1 Dactylosporangium sp. NPDC051485 | reverse complement strand
TTTGGCGCGGGCGGCGCCCTTGCTCATGTCCATGTCGAGGATCTGCGGCGGGCCGCAGCCGAGGTCGACGGTGCCGTCCGGGCAGCGCTCGACCAGCGACGGGTCGCCGGGGCGCCCATGGTGCCAGGCGCCGGGGTCGACCGGCGTCGCCTCGGCCCCGTCGGCGCGGACCAGGACCAGCCCCGCCGGCTCGCCCCGGCCGGCCCGCCGCAGCGCCGCGCCCAGCACGGCCACGGGCGCGGTCACCGGCCGCCCTCCACGACGCCGGCCTGCCAGCACCAGCCAGAACCGGCGGACGACCGCCCGCACAGGTCGCAACCGGCAGACCACCACTCACGCACGCCGGAACCGGCAGACGACCGCCCGTACAGGCCGGAACCGGCAAACGACCGTCCGCGCAGGCCGCAACCGGCAAACGACCCCTCGCGCCCGGCCGAACCGGCAGACGACTGCTCACGCCCGGCGGAGCTGGCGGGCGACCGCTCACGCCCGGTCGAACCGGCGGACGATCGCGGGTCCAGTGTGGACAGTTCGCGGGCGAAGCGGCCGTCCGGGCGGGCGGCGGCGGCCGCGTACGCGTCGGCGGCGGTGTCCACGTCGCGCAGCGTGGCCGCGACCGCCACCCGCAGGCCGAGCCCGGCCAGCGCGGCGCGGGTGCGCTCGAACGTGTCCGGCGTGGACATCGGCACGCCGGCCAGCACCGCACCGGCGGCCGGATCGCGCAGGGCGAGGGTCCACCAGCCGCCGTCCTCGGCCGGGCCGAGCACCGCGTCGGCCCCGGCGAGCGCGGCCGCGGCGGCGACCAGGTGGCCGACGCCGAGCTGCGGGGTGTCCATGCCGACGAGGAGGGTGGCGAGGCCGGGCCGGGCGGTGTCGGCGTACGCGGCGGCGAGCCGCTCCCCGAGCCCGTCCCCGCGCTGGGCGACCCGGCCCCACCCGGGCGGGGCGGCCAGCGCACCGTCGGCGACGAGGGTCCGGGCCGCCGCCGGGGTCGCGGCGAGCACCTCGGCGGTGTCGGCGATCGCCGCGGCGGCCAGCGCGGCCGCCTGAGCCGGCGTCCACGGTGGACAGAGCCGCGTCTTCACCCGCCCGGGCACGGGCGCCTTGGCCAGCAGCAACAGCTGGACGCGGGGCGCGGTCACGACACCGGGCCCCGGGACATGCCGCGCATCGATACAAGCGCGATCACGACGCATGTCCCACAAGGTGCCGGACGCGGGACGCGGTCATGACGCCAGCACCCGGGACATGTCGCGCACGGCGCGCACGGTGCCGCGGACCGAGCCGGTCACCTTGGATCGCCCGCCGGCCGCGCGCGGCGCGTAGTCGACGTCGGCCTCGCCGATGCGCCAGCCCGCGGCCGCGGCGCGGAGCATCATCTCCAGCGGGTAGCCGAAGCGGCGGTCGGTGAGGCCGAGGGCGAGCAGCGCCTCCCGGCGGGCGGCCCGCATGGGGCCCAGGTCGTGCACGACCATGCCCGTGGTGCGGCGCAGGCGCCACGCCACCACCGCGTTGCCCAGGCGGCCGTGGACCGGCCAGGCGCCGGGGCGGGTCGGGCGGCGGCGGCCCAGCAGCAGGTCGTGCGTCCCGGCCGCGACCGGCTCGGCGACCCGCGGCAGCTGGCGGGGGTCGAAGGAGCCGTCGGCGTCCATGAAGCACACGACGTCGGCGGTCGCGGCGGCCAGGCCAGCGTGGGCGGCGGCGCCGAAGCCGCGCGGGGTGGCGTGCACGACCGTGGCGCCGAACGCGGCGGCGAGCGCGGGCGAGCCGTCGCACGAGCCGTTGTCGGCCACGATCGCGCGGTAGCCGGCCGGCATCCGCGACAGCACCCAGGGCAGTGCGGCCGCCTCGTCGAGACAGGGCAGTACGACATCGGGCATGGGCCGGACGCTACGCATCGACCGGCCGCCAAGGTCTTACGAGAAGCTGACGGACCATTACGAACCGCGAACGCGGGCCGTGCCCGGGCGCCCGCCGCGCCTAGGTTGGGGGTCATGCGCATCCTCGTCACCGGCGCGGCCGGCTTCATCGGCGGGCACGTGAGCGCCGCCCTGCGCGCTGCGGGCCACGACGTGGTGGCGCTCGACGCGCTGCACCCGATGGCACACCGTCGCACTGCGGACGTTCCCGCGTCACTGGTACGGGCGGATGTGCGCGATCCCGCGGCGGTCTCGGCCGCGCTCGGCGGCGTCGAGGCGGTCGTGCACCAGGCGGCGCTCGTCGGGATGGGCGTCGACCTGGCCGACCTGCCGGAGTACGCGGGCTGCAACGACCTCGGCACCGCCGTCCTGCTGGCCGCGATGGCCGGCGCGGGGGTGCGCCGGCTGGTGCTCGCCAGCTCCATGGTGGTCTACGGCGAGGGCGCCTACGCCTGCCCGGCCCACGGCCCGGTCGACCCGGCCCCGCGCGACCCGGCCGACCTGGCCGCCGGCCGGTTCGAGCCGCGCTGCCCGCGCTGCGCGGGGCCGCTGGAGCCGGTCGAGGTCGGCGAGGACGCGCCCGTGCGGCCCCGCAGCGTGTACGCGGCGACGAAGGCGGCCCAGGAGCACCTCGCGGCGGCGTGGGCGGCGGCGTGCGGCGGCTCGGTCGTCGCGCTGCGCTACCACAACGTGTACGGGCCCGGGATGCCCCGCGACACCCCGTACAGCGGGGTCGCCGCCATCTTCCGCTCCGCCCTGGAGGCCGGCCGGGCGCCCCGGGTCTTCGAGGACGGGGCCCAGCGCCGCGACTTCGTGCACGTCGCCGACGTGGCGGCGGCCAACGTGCTGGCGGTGGGGGCGACGGGCGAGCGGGTGGGCACCGTGGCGTACAACGTCTGCTCCGGGAGACCGACGACGGTCGTCGCGATGGCCGCGGCCCTGGCCACCGCGATGGCCGGCCCCGAGCCCGTCGTGACGGGCGAGTTCCGGGCCGGGGACGTCCGGCACGTGGTCGCCTCGCCCGCGCGGGCGCGCCGCGAGCTCGGTTTCCGGGCCGCGATCGGGCCGCAGGAGGGCCTCCGCGGCTTCGCCACCGCCCCGTTGCGCGGTTGACCCGGGCACATGTTCCTGCGAAGCGGAGTTAGCCTGTAATCCTATGGGTCAGGTGGGAGTTTATTCCTCCGGAGAGGCGTGGGGAAGGTCATGCCGCATCAAGGCCGGTAGCCATCTACCGTCGCGCCATGACGAGAATCGTATTGACCGGCGGGACCGGATACCTGGGCGCGGCAGCGCTCGCGCAGTTCGTCGCGGGCGGCCACGCCGTCACCGCGCTGGTGCGCAACGACGAGGCGGCGGCCAAGGTGCGCAAGGCCGGCGCCGAGGCGGCCGTCGGCGATCTGTTCGACGTGGCCTGGGCCGCCGAGCGGTTCGCGGCCGGTGACGCCGTCGTGCACCTGGCCGCGACCGGCGACGCCGAGGGCGCCCGGTTCGACCGCGCGATCGCCTCCGCGGCGGCGCAGGCGCTGGGCGGCACCGACAAGCCGTATGTGCACACCTCGGGCGTGTGGATCTGGGGCAGCAACCCGGACATCACCGAGGAGTCCCCGCTCGCCCCGCCGGCCCTGACCGCGTGGCGCCTCGAGGTGGAGGCGGCCGTGCTCGACAGCGGCCTCAACGCCACGATTCTCGCGCCCGGCATCGTGTACGGCCACGGCGGCGGCATCCCGGCCGGCGTCCTCGCCCCGGCCCGCGACGAGGCCGGCCGGGTGCGCCTGGTCGGCGACGGCACCCAGCACTGGACCCCGGTCCACGTCGACGACGTGGCCGCGCTGTACCGCCTCGTCGTCGAGCGCGGCGAGGCCCTGGGCCGCCTGCTCGCGGTGTCCGGCACCAACCTGACGGTCCGCGAGATCGCCGAGGCCGCCTCGGCCGGCGCCGGCGTCGCGCCGGAGACGGCCGACGAGTCGCGGGCCCGCCTCAGCGGCCCGTTCGCCGACGCGCTGCTGCTCGACCAGCAGGCCTCCGGCGCCCGTGCCCGCTCGCTGGGCTGGACGCCGTCGGGGCCGTCGCTGCTCGACGAGCTGCGCGCCGCCTGACCCATCGGCATCGCGCGAGCGAGAGGGGCCGGCCCGTGCGGCCGGCCCTATTCGCCGAGCAGCCCGTGCTCGGCCATGAACGCGCGCAGCGTCTCGGCGTCCTCGGCCGACATGTACTGGCGCGGGATGACGGTGGCCGGCATCCGCCCGACGTAGACGATCCAGAACTCGGGCGTGTCCACCACCCGCGAGACCCCGTCCCAGGCGATCCCGCCGGTCTCCGAGCCGCTGCGCATCATGATGTTGTCGTCGGTGATGTCGTAGTCGCCCTCGACGGCGTACCCGCTGGAGCGGCGGCGGGCCTTGTGGCGCACCCACGGCGCGTAGAGCATGGACAGCACGCCGCCGACCACCAGCGCGATGCTCAGCGGCTGGAACTGCTCACCCCAGTCGGCCACCCGCGAGATCGCCAGCCCGATCACCCCGAGGCCGGCCAGCGTGGCGCCGATGTAGCCGTAGCGGCGCAGCCGGACGCTGCTGAGCACCGCCGCCACCCGGCCCGGATAGGTGGGATCGGCCGGCACGTCGAATCGGATCTGCACGCGAGAACGATAGTCCCGGGAGTGTGCGCGCCCGGGTGCGGTGGCGGATTCGCGCAGCACCCGCCGGCGTCAGGACGGCGACGAGGGCGATGCCGACGTGGTGCCGTTGCTGCACGGGACGCCCGCCTCCATCGACGCGGTCTGGCGGTACTTGCGGATGAACGCGTCGATGCGCGCGTCCTTGGCCGAGTCGAGCTGCAGCTGGTATCCCCACGCCTGCAGCGACACGGCCGTGGACTGACCCTCGTAGGGGCTCATGAACATGTAGTCGTGGTCGCGCACGCGCTTGGCCAGGGCCTCGATCGACGCCGGGGCGAGGCCGGGCCGGTAGGTGACCCACACCGCGCCGTGCTCCAGGCTGTGCACGGCGCTGCCCTCGTCGACCGGGCTGGGGTAGACGTCGCCCAGGCAGCGCATCCAGACCGGGTGGTGGTTGCCGCCGGCGGCCGGCTTCATCGGGTACTCGACCTGCACCGACGGGTCGACGTGGGTGCGCTGCAGCCAGTCCGGATGCGTGGTGCGGTAGTCGATCAGGCCGGGGATCGCCTCGTCGGTGGCGGCGGCCGGGCCGGCTTCGCTCCTGTGGGAGAGATACCAGGCCACGCCCACCACGCCGGCGGTGCAGGCCAGGGCCAGGACCCCCAGGATGCTGACCAGGGTCACCACCAGCGTGCGGTTGTTCATGCCGGCGAGATTACCGCCCCGGGATCCAGGGTCAGCAGGCCGCGCAGCTCCGCGGTGGACAGCTCGGTGAGCCAGCCCTCGCCGGTGCCGACGATCCGGGCCGCCAGGCCGCGCTTGTCGCTGATCAGCCCGGCGATCTTCTCCTCGACGGTGCCGGCGGTGACGAACTTGCGCACCTGGACCGCCCGGCGCTGGCCGATGCGGAAGGCCCGGTCGGTCGCCTGGTCCTCCACGGCCGGGTTCCACCAGCGGTCGGCGTGGATGACGTGGTTGGCCGCGGTAAGCGTGAGCCCGGTGCCGCCGGCCTTGAGCGACAGCACGAACAGCGGCGGCGAGGACGGGCCGGCCTCCTGGAAGCGGGCCACGAGCGTGTCGCGGGCGGCCTTGCCCAGCCCGCCGTGCAGGAAGGCGACCTCGCGGCCGAAGCGGGCGGAGAGCTCGGCCCGCAGCATGGCGCCGAACTCCGCGTACTGGGTGAAGATCAGTGCCCGCTCCCCCGCGGCCAGGATCTCCTCGGTGATCTCCTCGAGGCGGGCCAGCTTGCCGCTGCGGCCCGGCAGGCGGCTGCCGTCGCGCAGGGCCAGGGCCGGGTGGTTGCAGATCTGCTTGAGTCTGGTCATCGTGGCCAGCACCAGGCCGCGCCGTTCGATGCCCTCGCTGCTGTCGATGCGGGCCAGCATGTCCTCGACCACGGCCTGGTAGAGGCTCGCCTGCTCGGGGGTCAGGCCGCACACGACGTCCATCTCCAGCTTCTCGGGCAGGTCGGCGATGATGCCGCGGTCCGTCTTGAGCCGGCGCAGCACGAAGGGCTGGGTGACGCGGCGCAGCCGCTCGGCCGCCGCCTCGTTGCCGTCGCGCTCGATCGGCTCGGCGTAGCGCTCCTTGAACTTCACGGCGCTGCCCAGCAGGCCCGGGTTGGCGAAGTCCATGATCGACCACAGGTCGGCGAGGCGGTTCTCGACCGGCGTGCCGGTGACGGCGATGCGGTGGCGGGCGGGCAGGCGGCGTACCGCCGCGGCCTGTTTCGTGGCGGCGTTCTTGATGGCCTGGGCCTCGTCGAGCACGATCCGGTGCCACGGCACGGCGCGCAGCTGCTCGGCGTCCCGGGTCGCCACGGAGTAGGTGGTGACGAGCAGGTCGAACGAGGCCGGGTCGAGCTCGCGCGAGCGGTCGGCGCCGTGGTGGACGTGCACCCGCACCCCGGGGGCGAAGCGGGCGGCCTCGCGCTGCCAGTTGCCGACCAGCGACATCGGGCAGACCAGCAGCGTCGGGCCGGGCGCGGCGCCGGCGATGAGCGCGAGCAGCTGGACCGTCTTGCCCAGGCCCATGTCGTCGGCGAGGATGCCCCCGAGGCCGGCCGCCTCCAGGAAGCGCATCCAGTTCAAACCCCGCAGCTGGTACGGCCGCAGCTGCCCCGAGAACGCATCGGGCACCCCGGCGTCGCCGATGCGCAGCTCGGTCTCCCCGCTGAGCAGGTCGCCGAGCCAGCCGTCGGCGGTGACCTCGACGACCGGCAGCCCGCCGGGCCCCTCGGCCGCACCGCCGGCCAGGTCGAGCAGGTCGGCGACGGTCATCGCCTCCTGCTCGCGCTGCCGCCGCAGGAACGACAGCCCCTCGGCGAGCCGGCGCGGGTCGAGCTCGACCCACTGCCCGCGCAGCCGGACCAGCGGCGCCTTGAGGTCGGTGAGCCGGCGCAGCTCGTCCTCGGTGAGCGGCTCGTCGCCGAGGGCCAGCTCCCACCGGTAGTCCACGACGGCCGCGAGCCCGAGGCCGCTGTCCAGGGCGACGGTGCCGGGGGCGGCCCCGCCGGATGCGGTCTTGGCGGTGAGCCTGGCCCCGAGGCGGGCCGAGGCGCGGCGCCACCAGCCGGGCAGCACGACGCCGAAGCCGGCCGCGGCCAGCAGCGGGGCGGCCTCGCTCAGCAGCCGGTGGGCGCCGTCGGTGTCCAGGCGCAGGGCGGTCGGGCGGGCTTCGCGCAGGGCGTCCTCGAGGTCGGGGTAGAGCCGGCTGGCCCGGCCGAGCTCGGCCAGCAGCGTCTCCTGGGGGGCCGGGATGTGCCGCTGCAGGGCCTTGAGCGCGCCCCGGGAGCGCCAGACCCGGTCGGCGTCGACGACGAGGGTGGGCTCGTCGGCGGCCTGCAGCGCGAACTCGAGCGTCCAGTCCGGCTCCTCGTCCTGGGGCTCGACCAGGCGGAAGCAGGCGCGCACGGCGCCGCCCACGGCGTCGGCCTCCCAGGCGGCGAGGGCCGTGGCGAGCCGTTCGCGCTCGGCCGGGCCGGCGTCGACCAGCCGGTCGCGGCCCGTGAGGGCGGCAAGCCAGCCGGTCGCCTCCCCGGCGCCCAGCGTGGCCCGGGCGGCCGCGTCGACCAGGGCGTCGACGATCTCGGCGGTCGCCTCGGCGCGGGTGGCGCTCGGCCCGGCGGCGAGCGCGGCCGAGGGCAGGGCCAGGGCGAGCGCGCGGGCGTGGGCGGCGTCGCGGCCGGTGAGCACGGGCCGCCAGAAGGCCTCCTCGCCGAGCACGGCGGGGAGCATCCGGCCGCGGGCGACGAGGGCGGCGGCGAACCCGCCGGCGGCCGCGAACCAGCGGGTGGACTCGGCCAGGACCAGGTCGTCGCCGGCCATGGCGGACAGGCCGCGCAGCACGCCGAGGGCGTCGTCCGGGTGGTACTCCACCGTGTCGACCAGCCACGGCCGCGGCTTGGCGGTGCCGGTGACGGCGGGCGAGGCCTCGGGGCGGCGGTTCAGGGTCGGCAGGGTCAGCGTGCGCTCGGCGGTCACACCGGCGTCGCCGTCCAGGCGCAGGCCGGCGACGGCGAACGGGTGGCGGCGGCCGCCGGGCGCGGGCAGCGACGGGTCCTCGGCCCACAGGCCGACCCGGCCTTGGACCCAGAGGGCATGGACCACGAGCACCCGCAGAAGCGTAGTGGAACCCCTGCGTATCGATGGTGCGAGACCCGGCGCCCGGTCTGGCTTTTGTCGCGGCTTCGCCCGAACAAACCCGGGCCGGGCGCTACCCAGTGACAGGCGTCGTTGTTACCATCCGGTAATCCGAGTCATTTTCATGTTGACTCGCAACCCCGGAAGGGATCCGCCATGTCCCTGCCTCTCGTCAAACGCGCCCTGGGGGCCCTGCTGCTGGCCTCCGCCGCGCTCGTCGCCCCCGCCCTCACGGGCCCGGCCCAGGCGGCCGTGCTCGCCCCGAACGACTACTGCCTGGAGCAGTGCAACGACATCCTGCCGCCGGGCCAGAACGGCAACGCCACCCTCGCCGACATCCTGGCCCACCAGGCGCTGGGCACCCGGCCGGCGCACTCGGCCGACCAGCTCGGGCCCTACGCGAACCTCGTCGCCGCCTACACCGGGCTCACCGACGAACAGATCTCGTCCTTCTACAACAGCGCGTCCTTCGGCGTGCCGGCCGGTCAGGTCGCACGCAGCTACAGCCCGCGCTCCGACGTCACCATCGTGCGGGACAAGGCGCTCGGCGTGCCGCACGTCACCGGCACCACCCGGGCCGGGACCATGTTCGGCGCCGGCTACGCGGGGGCCGAGGACCGGCTGTTCGTCATGGACCTCATGCGCCGGGTCGGGCGGGGCAAGGTCACCCCGTTCGCCGGCGGCGCGCCCGGCAACCGGGAGCTGGAGCAGAGCATCTGGCGCAACGCCCCCTACACCGAGGCCGACCTGCAGGCCCAGGTGGCCGCGCTGCGGACCAAGGGGACGCGGGGCGCCCAGCTCTACGACGACGTGCAGCAGTACGTGGCCGGCATCAACGCCTACATCGCGGCCTGCATGGCGGCGCGCAACTGCCCCGGGGAGTACGTGCTCACGGGGCACCTCGACGCGATCACCAACGCCGGCGGCCCGGAGCCGTTCCAGACGACCGATCTGATCGCGATCGCCGGCGTGGTCGGCGGCCTCTTCGGCGGCGGCGGGGGCGGCGAGGTCGAGTCGGCCCTCGTCCGGGTGACCGCGCGGGCCCGCTACGGCGCCGCCGAGGGCGACCGGCTGTGGGCCGCCTTCCGCGAGCAGAACGACGAGGAGGCGGTGCTGACCCTGCACGACGGGCAGTCGTTCCCCTACGGCGCGGCCGACCCGGACGCGCCGGGCGTGGCGCTGCCGGACGTAGGCAGCGTGAGCGCGCAGCCGGTGGTGTTCAGCCCGAGCGGCTCGGCGACGAGCACCGCCGGACTGACGCCGGGCGCGGCGACCAGGCGCGGCATGTCCAACGCCGTGGTGGTCGACGCGGCCCACTCGGCCACCGGCCACCCGATCGCCGTCTTCGGGCCGCAGACCGGGTACTTCTCGCCGCAGCTGCTCATGCTGCAGGAGCTGCAGGGGCCGGGGGTCAGCGCGCACGGGGTCGCCTTCGCCGGGCTCAACCTCTACGTGCTGCTCGGCCGCGGGCAGGACTACGCGTGGAGCGCCACCTCGGCCGAGCAGGACATCACCGACACCTACGCGGTACCGCTGTGCAACACCGACGGGTCGGCGGCGACGACGGCGTCGAGCGCGTACCTCTTCCACGGCACCTGCACGCCGATGGAGGCGCTGATCCAGAACAACGCCTGGACGCCGACCGTCGCCGACTCCACGCCGGCCGGGTCGTACCAGCTGATCACGTACCGGACCAAGTACGGCCTGGTGGCCTGGCGGGGCACGGTCGCCGGGCAGCCGGTCGCCTTCGCCCAGCTGCGCTCGACCTACCGGCACGAGGCCGACTCCGCCATCGGCTTCCAGGCGTTCAACGACCCCTCGGCCATGGGCACGCCGGCCCAGTTCATCGCCTCGGCGTCCGACGTTGGGTACGCGTTCAACTGGTTCTACGTCAACGCCACCGACACCGCCTACTTCAACTCGGGCAGCAACCCGGTGCGCAAGTCCGGGGCGAACCCGAACCTGCCGACGAAGGCCGAGCCGGCTTATGAATGGTCCGGCTGGAATGCCGATACGAATACGGCCGACTACATTCCGGTGACCCAGCATCCGCAGTCGACCGGGCAGGATTATTTCGTCTCTTGGAATAACAAGCAAAGTAAGGACTTCTCGGCGGCGGACGGAAACTTCAGTTTCGGCGCCGTGCAGCGCGCGGATCTGCTCGACAAGCGGGTCAGGACCGCGCTCTCCGCGGGCAAGGTGGACCGGGCCGGGGTGGTCAAAGTCGTCGAGGACGCCGCGGTGACCGACCTGCGGGCCGAGCACCTGCTGCCCGAGCTGCTGCGCATCCTCGACCCGGCCGGGACCGGCACCGATCCCACCGTGGCCGGGCTGCGGGCGTGGCTGGCCGCCGGGGGCAAGCGGGTGGAGACCTCCCCCGGCTCGCACGTCTACCAGCACGCCGACGCGATCCGCACGTTCGACGCCTGGTGGCCCAAGCTCATCGACGGCACCTTCCGGCCCGGGCTCGGCGACGACGTCTACGCGGCGCTGACCTCGGCGCTGCAGATCGACGAGTCGCCGTCCGGGTTCACCGGGCCGACCAACGCCGGCTCGCTGAACCAGAGCCAGAGCCACAAGGGGTCCTCGTTCCAGTACGGCTGGTGGGGGTACCTCGACAAGGACCTCCGGTCGGTCCTCGGCGACCCGGTCCGCGGCGGCCTGGGCCGCACCTACTGCGGCGGCGGGAACCTGGCCGCGTGCAGGCAGGTGCTGGTCACGACGCTCGCGGCGGCCACCGCCGAGCCGGCCGCGACCACGTACCCGGGCGACAAGTACTGCTCGGCCGGCGACCAGTGGTGCGCCGACACGATCGTGCAGTCGCCGCTCGGCGGGATCACCCACGACAAGATCTCCTGGCAGAACCGGCCGACGTACCAGCAGGTGGTGTCGTTCCCGGCCAAGCGCGGCGACAGCCTGACCAACCTGGCCCAGGGCCGCGGCGTGAGCGCCAGCGGCACGCAGCTGGGCTACTCGGCCGGGGCCGCGGTGGACGGGAACCCGACCACGCGGTGGAGCAGCGCGTGGACCGACAACCAGTCGATCACCGTCGACCTCGGCTCCGCCCAGCCGGTACGCCGGGTCATCCTGCGGTGGGAATCGGCGTACGGGTCGCGGTACCGCATCGAAACCTCCGCCAACGGGAGCTCCTGGAGCACCGCGGCCACCGTCGACGCGGGCAACGGCGGGCTCGACAACGTCACGTTCGCGCCGGTCAGCGCCCGCTACGTGCGCATGACGGGCGTGGCCCGCGGCACCGGTTACGGCTACTCGCTGTGGGAGTTCGAGGTGTACTCCGTGTAGCCCGGATCGCACCGCTAGATCACCGCGCGGTGGCGGCCGGCGGGGAGCTCGTCGAGCCCCGCCTCCGCCGCCGCCCGGGTGACGTGGCGCCCCGCCCGGCTGAGCACGCACGTGCCGGCGAGCAACTCGACGAGCACGTGCTGGGCGAAGCCGGGCGGCGGCGCCGACGAGCGCGGGCACCCGCCGCCGCGGCGACGCTGCGCCGCAACACCCGGCCGCGGGGGAAGGCCGTCCGCCTCGCCTACGGCCGGCCCCCGGGTCAATTCCGCGAGGGGTGTCCGTATTTCAGGTCGCCCGCCAGCCGTCGATCAGCGCCTCGGCCTCGTCCGCGACCTCCCGCGCGAGCAGGTCGTCGGTGTCCACGACCGCGCCGAGCGCCCGCAGGTCGCGCCGGGCGGTGAGGTAGGCGCCCAGGTCGTCCAGGCGCCAGCCGCCCGCGTCCGGGCGCTCGTCGGCCTCGACCCGCTCGACCAGCACCGGCGCCGAGACGTCCAGCAACAGGTGGCGCACCTCGTGGCCGCGCTCGCGCAGGTCGCCCAGCAGCTCCTCCAGGTGCTTGCGGCGCAGCACGGTCATCGGCACCAGCAGCGGGTCGGCCCCGCGGGCCTGCCGGGCCACCGCGGCCACCACCGCCGGCCGCCAGCCGGGCAGGTCCTGGTGGTCGCCGTGGCGGACCAGCCCGGCGGTGCGCCGGAACACCCGGTCCACCCGCTCGGCGTCGAACGCGCGGGCCTGCGCCGCCCGCCGGCACAGCTCGGCCGCGAGGGTCGCCTTGCCCACGCCCAGGGGGCCGTTGAGCCACACGATCACGGGCGCCTCCTCACGTCGGCCGGCTTCCAGGATTCTCGCAGGTGGGATCGAGGGGGATGTCAGGCCGACACGGGATAAAGGAGGCATGACGATCCTGACCCTTCCCCAGCGCACCCCGGCCACCGCCGAACACCGCCGCATCGACGTGTTGATGATCACTCCGGCCGGACGCTTCGCGGACCTGGACCGGTATCTGCCCGCCGGATGGTTCGTGACCCGCCGGGCCGAGATGCCGGCCGGCTGCCGCGAGCCCGACATCGTGGTCCTCGACGACCCCGGCCCCAGGACGGTCACGGCCGCCTGCCTGCGCCACCCGGCCGCCTCGATCGTGGCCGTGCTCAGCCCCTACAGCGACCACCAGGCCGCGGTCGACGTGCTGGAGGCCGGTGCCGACGCCTGCGTGCGCTCGGCCACCCCGGCCGTGATCGCCGCGCACCTGGAGGCCTGCCGGCGCCGCCAGGCGGCATAAGGGGATTTGGCGTTTCCCACAACATATTCCAGAGAGCGCTCTCAACCGATTCTGTGATTGACATTGGGCTAGTCATGAGCCAGTCTGATTCCAGTCTTGAGAGCGCTCTCCGGCCGAGGCGGCGGTCCGGCAGACCGGCGGATCGGACCGGCGAATCGTGATCAGGGTGTAACCGGTGTGAGGGTGCGACGGGCGATGGAGCGGCATGCTCCATCGCCCGTCATTTTTGTGCGCTACACATTGCTGAGCTTCAGTCATGATGGTCCGGCAGAACAGATATGGGGGACACCGCAATGGTGATGTCGGGGCGGGACCGGCCCACACTGGAAAACGTCGCACAACGCGCCGGAGTCTCGCGGGCCACGGCCTCCCGCGTGGTCAACGGGTCGACCTCCGTCGCGCCGCAGATCCGCGACAAGGTACTCAGCGCGGTCGAGGCGCTGGGCTACGTGCCCAACCAGGCCGCCCGCAGCCTCGTCACCCAGCGCACCGACTCGATCGCGCTGGTCGCCTCCGAAACGGCGAGCCGGGTGTTCTCCGACGACCCGTTCTTCTCCGGCATCATCCGGGGCGTGAGCCTGGAGCTGGAGGCCGTGGACAAGCAGCTGGTGCTCATGATGGTCGGCCCGTCGGGGCCGAGCCACGACCGGGTGGAGCGCTACGCGACCGGCGGGCACGTCGACGGGGCCATCATCTTCTCGATGCACGGCGCCGACCCGCTGCCCGAGCGGCTGAGCCGGGCCGGGGTGCCGGTGGTCTGCAACGGCCGGCTGCTGATCCAGTCCTCCGTGCCGTACGTCGACGTCGACAACGAGGACGCGGCCCGCACGGCGGTGCACCACCTGCTCGACACCGGCCGCCGCCGGGTGGCCACGATCGCCGGCCCGCAGGACATGAGCGCCGGCATCGACCGGCTCAAGGGCTACCGGGCCGCGATGCAGGACACCGGCCGGCGCTCACTGGTGGCCGTCGGCGACTTCACCCGGCAGTCCGGCGCCCTGGCCATGAGCCAGCTGCTCGGCGACGACCCGGACCTCGACGCCGTCTTCGCCGCGTCCGACGCGATGGCCGAGGGGGCGCTGCGGGCGCTGCGCCAGGCCGGCCGCCGGGTGCCCGACGACGTGGCCGTGGTCGGCTTCGACGACATGGACTTCGCCCGCGACACCGAGCCGCCGCTGACGACCGTGCGCCAGCCGATCACCGACCTCGGCCGGATGGCGGCCCGCCAGGTGCTGCGGATGGCGGGCGGCGAGCAGATCGAGCCCGTTCTGCTCTTACCCACGGAATTGGTGAAGCGCGAATCGACCTGACAGTGGCAAGGTGGCTCGGGTGAGACTTGCCACCTGGAACGTGAACTCGGTCAAGGCGCGACTGCCCCGCCTGCTGCCGTGGCTCGAGCAGACCGGGCCCGACGTCCTGTGCGTGCAGGAGACGAAGGTCGCCGCCGACGCCTTCCCGGCCGCCGAGGTGGCCGAGCTGGGCTACGCGACGGCCCACCACGGCGAGGGGCGCTGGAACGGCGTCGCCCTGCTGTCCCGGGTGGGCCTCGACGACGTGCGCCGGGGTTTCGACGGGGACCCCGGCTGGGCCGGCGAGCCCGGAGGCGAGGAGGCGCTCTTCGGCGAGCCCCGGCGGGAGGCCCGGGCCGTCTCGGCGCTGTGCGGCGGGGTGCGGGTCTGGTCCGTCTACGTGCCCAACGGGCGGACGCCGGAGTCGGCGCACTACGGGTACAAGCTCACCTGGCTCGAGGCCCTGCGCGCCGCGGTGGCGGCGGACCTCGCGGCGGGCGAGCGGGTCGCGGTCTGCGGGGACTACAACGTCGCCCCGGCCGACTCCGACGTGTTCGACCCCGCCGCCTTCGCCGGCGCCACCCACGTCACGAAGCCCGAGCGCGACGCCGTTGCGGCCCTGCTGGCCACCGGGCTGTCCGACATCGTGCCGAAGCCCATGAAAGGCCCCAATCCATTCACGTACTGGGACTATCGGGCGGGCATGTTCCATCAGGACAAAGGGATGCGGATCGATCTGATCTTCGCGAGCCCGGCCATAGCGGACGCGGTCGGCGGCGCCTACATCGACCGGGAGGCCCGCAAGGGCAAGGGTCCGTCCGATCACGCCCCAGTGGTGATCGATTTCGATATTTGAGCACGCTGTGTCACCATCATCTCTGACCGGACCGTACTGTTAAGTGTGAAACGATCAACGATCGTCCTGGATAGCCCGTTCTCTGCGGTCTTGCCGCGATGTTTCGGGCACGTTGCGTAATCACACCGTTACGATTCGCCGGTAATTCGCCCGTTTCGGGAGTGTATGATCCAAAAGTCGTTGTGCTTGGATCACGCCCTCATCACGGCGCGGCGTGGACTTGGTTACAGGACAGGGGGTGACCCTTGACGATCGGCCAAACGGGAGACAGGGTTCCTCCAACGAAGGCGACACCACCAAGTCGGCTTCGTGCACGCTCTGCCCGTGGACCGAACCTGCGGATAGGGCACCAGGAGTCCACGAAGACACAGCCGATCGGCTGCTGACTGCCACGGGCCCCGGTCTGGCCGACGCATGCTCGTTTCACGGCGCGACGGCCATCGCTGGCGGTTTGGGCGGGCAGGCGGCCGGGGAGAGGGGCACCACGCCCATGACTATGGGACCCGTCACGTCGAAGAGCGACGAGCAGGTGCCGACGGTCGAAGAGGCGACCGCCACGCCTGCCGGTGTTCCCGCGAAGGCCATCGAAGGCCGCTCGCTCAGTCAGATTGCGTGGACCCGGCTCAAGCGCGACAAGATCGCGCTGACTGGAGGCGGGTTCATCATTTTCCTGGTGCTGGTCGCGGTGTTCGCCCCTCTCATCAACAAGGTCTGGGGCCACCCGGTCAACGATTTCCACCAAGACAAGCTCGACACGAGCCTCGGCGGCATCCCGCCGGTCGGGACCTGGGGCGGCGTCAGCAAGGAGTTCCTGCTCGGCGTGCAGCCGGTCAGCGGCCGCGACCTGTTCTCGCAGATCATCTACGGCGCCCAGGTCTCCCTGCTCGTGGCGCTGGCCGCCACGATCGCGGCGGTCACGATCGGCGTGGTCCTCGGCGTCGTCGCCGGCTACTTCGGCGGCATGGTCGACAACCTGCTCAGCCGGCTCATGGACCTGATCCTGGCGTTTCCCTACCTGCTCTTCTCGATCGCGCTGATCTCCGTCGTGCCGGTCTCCACCGGCTGGCGCATCGGCGTGGTCATCTCGGTGATCGCGTTCTTCAGCTGGCCGTACATCGGGCGCATCGTGCGCGGCCAGACTCTCTCCCTGCGGGAACGCGAGTTCGTCGAGGCGGCGCGCAGCATCGGTGCGGGCCCGAGCCGCATCCTCTTCCGCGAGCTGCTGCCGAACCTCGTCGCGCCGATCCTCGTCTACGCGACGCTGATCATCCCCACGAACATCCTGTTCGAGGCCGCGCTGTCGTTCCTGGGCGTCGGCGTGCTGCCGCCCACTCCCTCATGGGGCCGGCTGCTCTCGGACGCCGTGCAGTACTACGAGTACGACCCGATGTACATGTTCGTGCCCGGCTTCGCCATCTTCCTCATGGTCCTCGCCTTCAACCTGTTCGGCGACGGCCTGCGCGACGCCCTCGACCCGAAGGCCAACCGGTAACCCTGAGCCGGTCGGGCTTCGGGCCCTTCGCGTAGCACCCGACTATGCCAGCCGAGGACCTCAATGCGGCTACCACCGCGTCCGACCGCCGCCACCCCGGTCGACCCTGTGCGGCCCCCGGACTGCAACTCGCACCGCAGCACAGCTCGGACGGCCCGTCCCTCGGCGGGTCGTGCCAAACAAGGAGGGAAAATCCCGTGAGAATGAGGACAGGGGCACTGGCAGCCGGTTCGGTCGCCTTCGCCCTGGTGTTGTCCGCCTGTGGATCAGGCAACGACAGCGCCAAGCCTGCCGAGAGCAGCGGCCCCAAGGGGGTGTCCGGCTTCAACGCCGCCACCAAGGGCGTGGTGAACCCGTCCGACAAGAAGGGCGGCACGCTCAAGCTCGTCAACAACGCCGACCCGGACTCGTTCGACCCGGCGCGTGCCTACTACGCGTACGTGTGGAACTTCATGAAGGGTTTCTACGTCCGCTCGCTGCTGACGAACGAGTCGAAGCCGGGCGAGGACGGCCTGAAGCTGGTTCCCGACCTGGCCCAGGCGCTGCCCGAGATCACCGACAGCGGCAAGACCTACACGTTCAAGCTCAAGTCCGGGATCAAGTTCGAGGACGGCTCGCCGATCACCTCGAAGGACGTCAAGTACGGCATCGAGCGCGTGTTCGCCCAGGATGTGCTCTCCGGTGGCCCGACCTACCTCGTCGACGTCCTCGACCAGGGCCAGAAGTACCCCGGCCCGTACAAGGACACCGACCCGAACAAGCTGGGTCTGAAGTCGGTCGAGACGCCGGACGACACCACCATCGTGTTCCACCTGAAGGAAGCCCTGTCGGACTTCAGCTACCTGCTCGCCATGCCCAGCGCCGCGCCGGTTCCGGCGGCCAAGGACACCGGTGACAAGTACGGTGAGAAGCCCGTCTCCAGCGGCCCCTACAAGTTCCAGTCGTACGACAACGGCAAGAAGGCCGTCCTGGTCCGCAACGACCAGTGGGACCCGAAGACCGACACGGTCCGCAAGGCTCTGCCGGACCAGATCGACTTCACCATCGGCACCGCGGTCGAGGAGATCGACAACCAGCTGCTGAGCGGCGAGATCGACATCGACACCGCGCAGACCGGTGTCCAGCAGGGTGCGCAGCCGAAGGTCCTGCTCGACGCGGAGAAGAAGAAGAACGCGGACGAGCCGAACACCGGCTTCATCCGGTACTTCTCGATCAACACCAAGGTCGCCCCGTTCGACAACATCCACTGCCGCAAGGCCGTGCAGTACGCGACCGACAAGGTCACGATGCAGACCGCGCGTGGTGGCGCCGACGCCGGCGGTGACATCGCCTTCAACATGCTGCCCCCGACCATCGCGGGTCACGACGACTACGACCCGTACAACACCAAGTCGGGCAAGCCGCAGATCGACAAGGCGAAGGAAGAGCTCGCGGCCTGTGGCAAGCCGAACGGCTTCGACACCGTGATCGCCACCCGCAGCCAGGGCAAGGAGCCGAAGACGGCCGAGGCCCTGCAGGCGGCGCTGAAGAACGTGGGCATCAACGCCCGCCTCGACCCGACCGAGCCGTCGCTGTACTTCCGCTCGACCATCGGTGCGCCGTCGAACGTCCACGCCAAGGGCTACGGCCTGATGATGGCCGGCTGGGGCGCCGACTTCCCGACCGCGTACGGCTTCCTGCAGGTGCTGGTCGACGGCCGCATGATCCAGCAGTCGGGTAACAACAACTACGCCGAGCTGGCCGACCCGGAGATCGACAAGCTGATCGACGACGCCAAGGCGGAGACGGACCCGAAGAAGGCCGCCGACATCTGGGCCCAGATCGACCACAAGGTCATGGACGCGGCGGTCATGGTGCCGTTCGTCTACGACAAGGCGCTCAACTACCGCAACCCGCGCGTCACCAACGTCTTCGTGACGCAGTACTACGGCATGTACGACTTCGGCAGCCTCGGCGTCGTGAGCTGACCTCCGGGTCGGTACACGTCACCAGCTGACGCAGCAGCAAGCCTGAACAGCCGGTAACCCGCCCTTCACGAGTACAGAAGGCAGGTGAGGGCCACGGCGCCGGCCGGTGCGACGGGAACCCCGTCGAGCCGGCCGGCGTCAGGCCGCACACGTGATCAACTACATTCTGCGCCGCCTGGTCACCGCGGCACTGCTCATCGTGGCCGTCTCCATGGTCACCTTCGCGATCTTCTTCCTGATTCCGAAGGCGGCGCACGCCGATCCCGCTGAGATGTACGTCGGTAAGTCGGCGACCCCGCGCGACGTCGAGGCCACCCGGGTCAAGCTCGGCCTGGACAAGCCCATCTACATCCAGTACACGAAGTTCGTGAAGGGTCTCGTCGTCGGGCGGGACTACAACAGCGGCCCGACGGTCACGCACTGCTCGGCGCCGTGCTTCGGCTACTCCTTCCGCACCGACCGGGAGGTCTGGCCGCTGCTGCTGGACCGCCTGCCGGTCACCATCTCCCTGGCCATCGGGGCGGCGCTGATGTGGCTCATCGGCGGCGTCGCCGGCGGCGTCATATCCGCGCTGAGACGCGGCAAGTTCTCCGACCGAGCCGTGATGGTCCTCGCGCTCGCCGGCGTGTCCCTGCCGGTGTACTTCACCGGTCTGGTCTTCCAGTCCCTGTTCGTGCACGAGTGGAAGATCTTCAAGGGCGGCGAGTACATCAACTTCGTCGACGACCCCCTCGGCTGGGCCAACAAGCTCTTCCTCGCCTGGGTCAGCCTGGCCCTGCTCTTCGCCGCCAACTACGCGCGGCTGACGCGGGCCACGATGCTGGAGACCCTCGGCGAGGACTACATCCGCACCGCCCGCGCCAAGGGTCTGAAGGAGCGGGTCGTCGTCGGCAAGCACGCCATGCGCGCGGTGCTCACCCCGATCGTGACGATCTTCGGCCTCGACCTCGGCACGCTGCTCGGCGGCGCGATCCTCACCGAGCGCGTGTTCAGCCTGCCCGGCATCGGCAAGCTGAGCGTGGACGCGGTGACCCAGAAGGACCTGCCGATCATCCTCGGCGCGACGCTGTTCGCCTCCTTCTTCATCGTCATGGCCAACCTGATCGTGGACCTGCTCTACGCCGTGATCGACCCGCGGGTGCGGCTCTCATGACCCTTCGCGCGTCCCGGTCCCCGCTTCACGGCACCCCTGGAAAGGAGTGAGCATGTCCAGCAGCCTGCTCACCGACGCCGTCCCCAACCCGGGCGGCAGCGGCTCGAAGCCCGCGCAGTCCTTCCTGGACGTGCGCGACCTGCGCATCCACTTCAAGACCGACGACGGCATCGTCAAGGCCGTCGACGGACTGACGTTCCAGCTCGAGCGCGGCCAGACCCTCGGCATCGTGGGCGAGTCCGGCTCCGGCAAGAGCGTCACCAGCCTGGGCATCCTGGGCCTGCACCGGCGCGGCTCGGCGCAGATCTCGGGCGAGGTCTGGCTCGACGGCGAGGAGCTCATCGGCGCCGCGCCGGAGCGGGTGCGCCTGCTGCGCGGCAACAAGATGTCGATGATCTTCCAGGACCCGCTGACCGCGATGCACCCGTACTACACGATCGGCGCCCAGATCATCGAGGCCTACCGGGTGCACCACAAGGTCAGCAAGTCCGAGGCCAAGAAGCGCGCGATCGAGATGCTCGACCGGGTCGGCATCCCCCAGCCCCAGCGCCGGGTCGACGACTACCCGCACCAGTTCTCCGGCGGTATGCGCCAGCGGGCGATGATCGCCATGTCGCTGGTCAACAACCCGGAGCTGCTCATCGCCGACGAGCCCACCACGGCGCTCGACGTGACGGTCCAGGCGCAGATCCTGGACCTGATCCGCGACCTGCAGTCGGAGTTCAACTCCGCGGTCATCATCATCACGCACGACCTCGGCGTGGTGGCCGAGGTCGCCGACGACATCCTGGTGATGTACGGCGGCAAGTGCGTCGAGCAGACCACCGCGGAGGCGATCTTCCGCCGCCCCGAGCACCCCTACGCCTGGGGACTGCTCTCGTCGATGCCCCGCGTCGACCGGGAGGTGCGCGACCGGCTGGTGCCGATCAAGGGCAACCCGCCGTCGCTCATCAACCTCCCGAGCGGCTGCTCCTTCCACCCGCGCTGCCCCTACGTGCAGCGCAACGGCATCCCTTGCAAGACGGTCGAGCCGACCCTGGCGGAGGGCACGCCCGAGCACGGCGTCGCCTGCCACATCCCGCCGGCGGAGCGCAACGCCATCTTCAAGTCGGACATCGCCCCGAACCTCTGAGGAGCACGACAGTGTCGACGAGCACCCAACCCCAGCCGGCGGCGGCACCGCAGCGCAGCACCGAGAACCTCCTCGAGGTGCGGGGCCTGGAGAAGCACTTCCCGATCATGCGGGGCGCGTTCATCAAGCGGAAGGTCGGCGCCGTCCGCGCGGTCGACGGCATCGACCTCGCGGTCAAGACCGGCGAGACGCTCGGCCTGGTCGGCGAGTCCGGCTGCGGCAAGTCCACCACCGGCCGGCTCATGACCCGCCTGCTCGAGCCCACCGGCGGCCAGGTGCTGCTGGAGGGGCGGGACATCTCGCACCTCGGCGTCGGGCAGATGCGCCCGCTGCGGCGCGAGGTCCAGATGATCTTCCAGGACCCGTACTCGTCGCTGAACCCGCGGCACACGGTCGGCTCGATCGTCGGGGCGCCCCTGCAGGTGCAGGACATCAAGACGGCGCACGGGCAGAAGCGCGAGGTCCAGCGGCTGCTGGAGCTGGTCGGTCTCAACCCCGAGCACTACAACCGGTACCCGCACGAGTTCTCCGGCGGCCAGCGCCAGCGCATCGGCATCGCCCGGGCGCTCGCCCTGCAGCCGAAGCTGATCATCGCCGACGAGCCGGTCTCCGCGCTGGACGTGTCGATCCAGGCGCAGGTCGTGAACCTGCTGGACGACCTGCAGCGGGAGTTCAACCTGACGTACGTCTTCATCGCGCACGACCTGTCGGTGGTCCGGCACATCTCGGACCGGGTCGCGGTGATGTACCTCGGCAAGGTGGTCGAGGTCGGCGGCCGGGACGGCCTCTACGCCAACCCGCTGCACCCCTACACCTTCGCGCTGCTGTCCGCGGTGCCGGTGCCGGACCCGGGCCGCCGGGACAAGGCGCAGCGGGAGCGCGTCCTGCTCACCGGCGACGTGCCCAGCCCGATCGACCCGCCGTCGGGCTGCCGCTTCCGCACCCGGTGCTGGAAGGCGCAGGACAAGTGCGCGCAGGAGGTGCCGCAGCTGCGTGAGCTGGCCCCGGGGCAGGTCGTCGCCTGCCACTTCCCGCTCACCGACGTGGAGCGCTCGGCCCGCGGCTCGGCGGCGGCCCGCGCGGCCGCGGCGGAGATCCCCGTCGACACGGCCGAGGACCCGTTCGCGGAGCCGATCGTCTGACGGGTACGCAACATCGTCGGGGAGTCGCCATGTGGCGGCTCCCCGACTGTCGTTTCGGGCCGGACGGCCTACGGTGGCCCGATGTACGCCGACGACGCCTCCCGCCTGGCCCGCCTCGAGCGCCAGGTCGCGTTCCTGTACCGCCACTTCGGCCTCGACCCGCAGCTCGCCGACGCCTTCCCCGGCACCGACTCCATGCCGCCGGAGTTCACCCAGGCGTTGCGGGCCAACAACCTCATCGCCGCGATCAAGATCTACCGGGAGGTGACCGGCTGCGGGCTGGTCGAGGCGAAGGCCGCGGTGGAGCGGATCGCCCGATCCGTCTGAAGCGTGCCCCTTGCCTTTGCCCCGCCGGGGCGGGAAAGGGTTTCGCCGATGCGACAACTCTTGTTACATGTCCCACATCCCCTCGACCAGGGAGGTTATGTGGGATTCAACAAGAGGCTCACCGGCGCCGCGGTCGTCGCCGCGACGCTGACGGTGACGGCGGCCGGGCTCATGTCGGCCCCGGCCAGCGCCGAGTCCGCCGCGACGACGCAGTACACGGTCGTCTCGGCGGACAACGTCTCGGTCGCCGACGCCACGGCCGCCATCACCAGGGCCGGCGGCAAGGTCCTCGGCACCAACGACTCGGTGGGCATGTTCACGGTGCTCGCGCCGCAGCACGGTTTCGTCGAGAAAGCCGCGGCGGCGCCGCAGCTGGTCGGCGCGACGCACCAGGTCGCCATCGGCAAGTCCCCGAAGAAGGACCGGGCCGGCGACATCGAGCGCGAGGCGCAGCAGGCGGCCGCGGCCGCGAAGAAGGGCGCCGACAAGCCGGCGACGGCCGGCCTGGACCCGCTCGACGACAAGCTGTGGGGCCTGTCGGCCGTCAAGTCGGACCAGGCGCGGAAGGTCAACGCGGGCGACAAGCGCGTGACCGTCGGCATCCTGGACACCGGTGTCGACGCGTCGAACCCCGACATCGCCCCGAACTTCAACTGGGCGCTGTCGAAGAACTTCGCGCCGGACAAGGTCGACATCGACGGCCCGTGCGAGGTCGCCAGCTGCCTCGACCCGGTCGGCACCGACGACGGCGGCCACGGCACGCACGTCGCCGGCACGATCGGCGCGGCGGCCAACGGCTTCGGCATCTCCGGCGTCGCGCCGAACGTGTCGCTGGTCGAGCTCAAGGGCGGGCAGGACTCCGGGTACTTCTTCCTGGAGCCGGTCGTCAACGCCCTCGTGCACGCGGCCAACAACGGCATCGACGTGGTGAACATGTCGTTCTACGTCGACCCGTGGCTGTACAACTGCACCGCCAACCCGGCCGACGCCCCGGCCGCGCAGGCGGAGCAGCGCACCATCATCAAGGCGATGTTCCGCGCGCTCACGTACGCGCACTTCAAGGGCGTGACCCTGGTCGCCGCGGCGGGCAACAACCACGAGGACGAGGGCCGCCCGCGCACGGACGTCTCCAGCCCCGACTACCCCGCCGACACGGCCTACGACCGGCCGATCGACAACCGGTCCTGCTGGGACCTGCCCACGGAGGGCCCCTTCGTCGTCGGCGTGTCCGCCCTGGGCCCGTCGCTGAACAAGTCGGACTACTCCAACTACGGCGTCGAGAACATCGGTGTCGCGGCCCCCGGCGGCTACTTCCGCGACGGCCTCGGCACCGACACCTATCGGACCGTGGGCAACGAGATCCTGTCCACGTACCCGAAGAAGGTGCTGCAGGAGGAGGGCTCGGTCGACGCGGACGGCAACGTCCTGCCCGCGTTCGCCAACTCCGTGCTCAAGCAGTGCAACGCGGCCGGGCAGTGCGGGTACTACACCTACCTGCAGGGCACCTCGATGGCCTCGCCGCACGCGGCCGGCGTCGCCGCGCTGATCGTCAGCGCGCACGGCGCCAAGCAGGGCCGCAACGGCTTCGGCCTGGAGCCGTGGAAGGTGGAGTGGATCCTGTACTCCTCCGCGGCCGCACACGCCTGCCCGAACCCCCGCACGGTCTCCTACGTCGACGTGGGGCGCTCCCCCGAGTTCGACGCGACCTGCGAGGGCGGCACGCAGTTCAACGGGTTCTACGGCTTCGGCATCGTCGACGCCTACGCCGCGGTGACCACCCACGCCTGGTGGGAGCGCCGCTAACGGCTCCCGGCCGTCTCGTGCCGCGGGCGGTTCAGGCCCGCGGTACGAGGCGGCCTCCCAGCATAGCGCCGGCCCTGCTCACCGGTTGGCTGGCCGGGGCGCATCCTCTTTAGGATCATGGGCGTGGTGTACGAGGCGGCTTCGGGCCGATACCAGAACATGCTCTACCGACGCAGCGGCCGCAGCGGCCTGAAGCTGCCGGCCATCTCGCTGGGGCTGTGGCACAACTTCGGCAGCGAGCGGGCGCGGGAGACGCAGCGCTCGATCCTGCGGCGGGCGTTCGACGCCGGCGTGACGCACTTCGACCTGGCCAACAACTACGGGCCGCCGCCCGGCTCGGCCGAGGAGAACTTCGGCCGGATCCTGGCCGAGGATCTGCGGCCGTACCGCGACGAGCTCGTCATCTCGACGAAGGCCGGCTACGACATGTGGCCGGGACCGTACGGGGAGTGGGGGTCGCGCAAGTACCTGCTCGCCTCGCTGGACCAGTCCCTGTCCCGGATGGGCCTGGACTACGTCGACATCTTCTACTCCCACCGCCCGGACCCGGACACCCCGCTCGAGGAGACGATGGGGGCCCTGGACGCCGCGGTGCGCTCCGGGCGGGCCCTGTACGTCGGCATCTCCAACTACAGCCCCGAGCAGACCGCGGCGGCGGCCCGGATCCTGCGCGAGCTCGGCACGCCGCTGCTGATCCACCAGCCGCGGTACAGCATGCTCGACCGCTGGATCGAGCCGGAGCTGCTCGGCGTGCTGGAGGCCGAGGGGGCGGGCTGCATCCCGTTCTCCCCCCTCGCGCAGGGCCTGCTGACCAACCGCTACCTCGCCGGCATCCCCGACGACTCGCGGGTGCGCACCAGCCGCTTCCTCAACGAGAGCGACCTGACCCCGTCCCGCCTGCACCTCATCCGGGCCCTGGACGAGGTGGCCCGCGAGCGCGGCCAGACCCTGGCCCAGCTGGCGCTCGCCTGGGCGCTGCGCGACCAGCGGGTCACCTCGCTGATCATCGGCGCGTCGAGCGTCAAGCAGCTGCTGGACAACCTCGGCGCCCTGGAAAACCTGGCCCTGTCGGCGGACGAGCTCGCCCGCATCGACGCGCTGCTGGCCCAGGACGCCGCGTAGCTCACTTGCTCAGGAAGCCGCCCAGTGCGCTGATCACCGGCTGGAGGGCGGGCGGGATGGCCCCGTCCTTCGCCGTGATCTGCTTGCCGGCGTAGGTGATCGTGTACGTGTACCCGTCGGCCACCGACCCGTTGTCGTTGACGGTCGGCATCTTGTTGAAGTCGGTCGAGACCAGCGCCGCCTTGAGCGCGGCCAGCTCGTCGCCGCTGAGCTTGCCGTTCTTCGAGCCGGACTTCGTCTGGATCGTGTAGGACCCGTCGGGCCGCACGGTCAGCTTGTCGTTCACCCCGGCCAGCCCACCCGTGCGGGTGAACGCAACCAGCGTGTCCGTCTGCGTCGCGTTGCCCTGGGTCGACGTCGAGCCGGGGGTGGTCTGCGGCCCGCCGCTCGGTCCGGCCGGCGCCGTGGCGGTGGCGCTGCTCACAGCGGTCCCCGTGGTCGTGGGCACGCCGCTCGCGGAGGTGCCGGCCTGGTCGGCCGTGCCGTCCGAGCAGGCACCCAGGGCCAATGTGAGCAGGGCGGCGGCAGCGAGCATCCGGGACTTCATCGTCGTGTCACTCCATCCATAGGTCCTGCTCATTGGACCACGCTGAGCCCGGCCGGGTTCCGCCGGTATTTGCTTCGTTTTCTGTCGTACCCCCACGCCATGATGGCCCCATGCACCTCGCCCCCTACCGTCAAGTCCTCGCACTCCCCGGCGTCCGCTCGCTCATGGTCCTGGCCCTGCTGGCCCGCATCCCGATCACCGCCATCGGGGTGACCATGACGCTGCACGTCGCGCAGGACCTGCACCGGGGCTGGGGCGCCGCGGGCCTGGTCGGCGCCGCCCTGACCGTCGGCACGGCGCTGGGCGGCCCGCTCAACGGCCGCTTCGTCGACCGCCGGGGCCTGCGCCCGATGCTGGTGGTGACCACGCTGGCCGAGGCCGCCTTCTGGTCCGTGGCGCCGTTCCTCGCCTATCCGGCACTGCTGGCCGGCTCCGTGGTCGCCGGCGTCTTCTCCCTGCCGGTCTTCTCGGTGATCCGCCAGTCGGTCGCGGCCCTGGTCCCGGCCGAGCACCGCCGCCAGGCCTACGCCCTGGACTCGATGTCGGTCGAGCTGTCCTTCATGGCCGGCCCGCCCCTGGCCGTGCTGCTCATGAGCACACTGTCCGGCCGCACCGCGATGTGGTCGATCGGCGCCGCCCTGGTCCTGTCCGGCACCGCCCTCTTCGTCACCAATCCCCCCGTCCGCGAGCCCTCGTCCGCGGCCGGCCCCTCGCCGTCACCGGTCCGCCGCCGCGACTGGCTGACCCCGCGCTTCCTGGCCGTGTGCGCCGCGGCCGCCGCCACCACCGTCGTGCTCGCCGGCACCGACCTGGGCATCGTCGCGACCCTGCGCGGCGCCGACCAGGTGGGCCTGGTGGGCGCCCTGCTGGCCGTGTGGGGCATCTACTCCCTGATCGGCGGCTTCGTGTACGGCGCCCTCCCCCGCGCCGTCCCCCTGGTCGCCCTGCTCGCCGGCCTGAGCCTCTTCACCATCCCGGCCGGCCTGGTCGGCCACGCCTGGCCCCTGCTCTTCCTGACCCTGCTCCCGGCCGGCGTCCTGTGCGCACCCACCCTGACCGCCTCCGCCGACCTGGTGAGCCGCCTGGTCCCCCCGTCGGCCCGCGGCGAGGCCATGGGCTGGCACGGCTCCTCCCTGACCGTGGGCCTGGCCATCGGCTCGCCGCTGGCGGGCTGGGCCATCGACCGCGGCTCCCCGTCGTGGGGCTTCACGGCGGTCGGCCTGCTGGGCGCGGCCATCGCCGCCGCGTTGCTCGCCTTCCGCCACCTGGACGCTCCCACTGCCCCGTCCCCCGACCCGGCTCCTTCCGCCGCGGCTCCTGCCGGGCCGGCCGCCACCGCGGCCTCCCCGGCCCCTGGCGCCGCGGCTCCTTCCGGGGCGGCCGCGGCTTCCCCGGCCTCCCCTGCCCCTGACGCGTCCTCGCCCGGCACCACCGCCTCTTCCCGGGCCGACGACACGTCCTCGCCGTCCGCCACCGCCGCTGTCTTCCCGGCCCGCTGACCCGCCCTCGCCCACCGCCACCGCTTCCTCCCCAGCCGCCGATACGTCCTCGCCCACCGCCGCCGCGGCCACCTCGCCTCCCGGCACGCCCTCGCCGCCCACCGCCGCCACGGCCACCTCGGTTCCCGACACGCCCTCGCCGCCCACCGCCGCCACGGCTCCTCGGCCCCAGGCACGCCCTCACCACCACGGCCTTCTCCGGTCCCGGCACGCCCTCGCCCGCCGCGGCCACCTCCTCCCGACACGCCTTCACCCGCGGCCGCCTCGGCTCCAGACACCCCCTCACTACCGCGGCCTCCGCTCCCGACACGCCCTCACCCGCGGCCGCCTCGGCTCCCGGCACCCCCTTACCACCGCGGTCTCCCCCTCCCCGACACGTCCTCACCCGCGGCCACCTCGGCTCCCGGCATGCCCTCACCCGCTGCCACCTCGGCCTCCTCGCTCCCGCCCGGCGCGCTCGCGCATTCCCCGGCTGGCTCCCTCGCCGCCTTGCCAGCCACTCGCTCGCCTCGGGGCCGCGGCGTCGACTCTCCCCAGGCCGAACACAGCGCCGGCGCACCGCACGGCCCGCGGCGCCGCGCTGACTTCCGGTTGGGTGACCACGGCACCGCCCGCAACGCGCCGGGCAGGTGCTGCCGGTATCGCGGTCTGCGCCCGCACGTGCCGCCTGGGAGTCGCGCTGTCGATCCGGCTTTTCATTCAGCCGCTCCGGGTCGCGCTGGCGTGGGGGTCATGAAGAAATGCGGAAATTTCTGTCATGTCCGTAATGGAAGGGGTCGACACGCCCGGGCTGGGCCCACGGAAGGGGGACTTCGTGCCGCGGGGCAAGGAGTTGTGGCGGTAAATGCGGCGGGGTGCGGATTTGCGGTTCGAGCGGGCCGCGACCCGGGCTGAAGTGCTGAAACGCTCAACCAGAGAGGAGGGTTGTCAGTTAAGACTGAAAGACTGGAGGGCTTCCAATCTTCGGATTGCGCACGGCCGTCAGAGAAGTGAAGGGGCGGCGGCGAAGGAACATCATTGTGACTGTATGACTTCGATCGACTGCGGAAGGTATCGTGGCCCCGGGAACTGGTGGTCGAAGAAGATCGCCACGTTGTCGCGGACGACCGATCGACGCTTGGCCGAGGTCCGGATATCCGGGACAAGTCGGACACTCTGCTTGGTTAAATCTTTGTGTTGCAACGTTTCCAAGTGTTTCGGGGATGAGCGGCGTACCAAATGCGTCTTTTACGAGGTACGGGAAGAACTGGCTCACGCAGCGTGCACCCGGGCCGCCCAGGATGCCGTTGCAGAACCGGCCGCCGTGGTTCGCGCAACCCCCGCCCAGGGCGTCCACGCCAGGAAGCCGGCCGAGGCCGGGCCGCCCGGCGGCACGGCGGCCTCCCGGGCGCGGCGCGCTGACCTTCGTCGCCGAGATCCCCTCGCCGATGCCGACGACCGCTATCCAGCCTTCGCCGATTTCCTGCTCCCGACAGTTGACCCCGGGCCCGACTGGAGGCGGCCCGCCCGCAGCGGCGCAAGGCGGGCCTGACGACCCCCCGGACCTGCGGAAGTTCACGCACTACACGGCCGGCGCGGGCGACTATCGCGCGATCGCCTCGGCTCCCGGATACGAGCAGGTGCCGATTCCTTGTCAACACGACGCCGCCCTAATGGATCTCCGCGGGCGCGGCATCGTCGATCATCGCTGTCGAAAAGCCGATTCCGGGCGCTTCCGGATCAGCCCCCACGGGTTGGCGCCGGGCCGCAGGACGGGCCCGCCGACAGGCACGCCGGTCCGGAAGTTCGCGGGCAGGGGCTCGTCATCCGTCGATCAGAAATAGATCTTCAACTGGTGTTTTCCGGCAGATCCGCACGTGTACTTCGTCACTGGCGCGGCCTGCAAGACATCGAAACGGGAGGCCAGATTCCCTGCTTGGACGCGTACCGCTCGCCCATCGGGCCGTATTGCCCGGTTGTGTCATACAGGACGAACACCCCGCTCGCCGGGTATGCAGGAGAACAGGCCCGGCGATCCGCCCGGCCGCCGAGGTACCGATTGGAGAGGTTTTTGCAGGCGCTCAGCGAAACTGCGGCGGCGAGGACCGGCGCGATCCCGATGACCATGACGGCGCGACGCCGTTCCGGCCCGAAGGTGACAGCCAGTATTCGTCAGACTGCGGTTCGATGCATGGGCAACTCTCCGGAAAACTCCCCTTCAACACTGTCAAATCGGTCGCAATCACCCCGCTGGCCGGACAAATCTGGCGGGTCCGCGGACAAACAGGATGGTTGCGTCCGTCACTCAGCGCGGTACGATCCGGCAGAGCCGCCCTGCGGGGATCGGTGTGGAACCCCCTCCGCACCGCACCGCTCGTGGCACACCCGACGGAGGGCGATCTTGATTCGTTGCTGCCCGCTCGCAGCTAGCGCGCCGGACACGCTGGACCGCTCGCGGCCCCCAGCCGGGACGGCGGCCACGCGGTCGGCAGCCGCCCACGTCGGGGCATGGCTCCATAGTGCTGAGAGGTCCGCATGAGCACGGCGATGCAGGTGCGGCTGCGGCACTGGCCCGGGATGAAGGTGTCCTGGCTCGGTGCCGGTGCTGTCGTCCACTCCGGTGAGGAGCCCAGCGCGGGCTCGGCGGCGCTGGTCGTCTCGCCGCACGGGTCCGCCGAGTGCGCGGTGGTGATCAGTTCCCACACGGTGAAGCTGCAGCCCGCGATGATCGAGGAGCTGGCCGAGGTACTGGCGAACGGGCTGCCGCGCGGGTTCTCCGCGATGCGGTTCGTCGCCTGGGACGGCGCCTGCGCCACCAACGAGCGCCCCGCGGCCGCCCACATGATCGCCATGCGGCTCGGCATCGACGTCATCGCCGCCGCCGGCCCGCTGCTGGGGGTGCCCGGCGGCTCGCTCTTCGCCCCCGTCGGGCGCGGCGAGCAGCGGCCCGGCGGCTTCTGGCGCTTCCGCACCGGCGTGCAGCCGGTCCGGGTCGGCTGGCGCTTCCCCGCCCCGGCCTGGGAGTCCGACCTCTGCACCGAGATGCCCGAGCTGCCCGGCGACCTCGTGCTCGACCAGATCCCGGCCGGCCTGTGGCTGCACCGCCGCCGGGTCGGCAGCGTGACGGACCTGGCCTACTCGGTGCCGACCGACCAGGAGAACCCGGCGCTCATCCTGGGCCACCCGGGCGACCAGCCGCTGCACCGCGACGAGCTCGCGCACGCCGTCGCGGCGATCCCCACGCTGGCGTCCGACCGGTGCGTCTTCACGCCGTACGGCCAGAACCCCATCGCCGACGGCCCGGTCGGCCCCGTCGTCGCCGACGTCCTGGGCCGGGCCGTGCACGTGCGCACCGGCCTGCCGCTGTGCGCGCCCGCCGGGCAGCGCGCGGTGGTCACCATCGACGCCAAGGGCCTGCCCCGCTGGCGCACGTTCGCCCGCGAGCTGTGGCACGCGCCGCGCACCGGCGCGCCCCGCCCGGTCGACTGGATCAACCCCTGCCCCGACGTGCTCGGCACGCCCGCCGGGCAGGCGACCTTCTCGCTGGGCTCGGGCTGGGTGGTCGAGGTCGTGCAGGCGGGCCTGTGGATCCGCCCCGAGCACCTCAACGACCCGGCCGACTGGATCCGTGGCGTTCCGGTCGACGTGAACCGCTGCGCCGTGATCGTCGGCGCGCCGAACGCGGCCGAGTTGCCGCCGCCGGCGCACATGATCGCCGAGGTGCTGGAGAAGCTGCCGATCGATGCCCGCAAGCGCGCGTACCTCACCGTGCCGCGCGGCGCCGCCCCGACCGTGTTCATCCTCGCCACCGGCCTGCTCGACTCGCTGCCGGAGCCGGGCGAGGTCGAGCTCATCGCCCCGCCGGCCTCGTCTGGCAACACCGGCTCGTTCCCGGCCGTGCAGGACGCGCCCCGGCACGCGGGCGGCGGTCGGCACGGGGACGCCGACGGGCCCTACCTCGTGGACGGCCGGCCCGCCAACGGCCACCCGTCCGGCGCGCACCCGGTGGTCGGGCGCACCTACGAGGCCCGGCCAGACTTCGGCGGGTACCCGGAGCCGCGCACGGGCTCGTTCGAGGAGCCGCGCACGGCGGACTTCGACGCGCCGCGCGGCACCACGTTCGACGAGCCCCGCACCAACGCGTTCGACGCGCCGCGGGTCAACGGCTTCGACGCCGGGCCGCGCACGGGTTCCTTCCCGGTGACGAACGGCTACGACAGCAACGGCCACAACGGCAACGGCTACGACGACGGCCGGGGGCAGCGCACCGGCTCCTTCCCGCCCGTTGCGGACGCGCCGGGGACCGGGGCGTTCCCGCCGGTTGCGGACGGACAGCGGACCGGGGCGTTCCCGCCGGTTGCGGACGCGCCGCGCACCGGGCCTTTCCCGCCCGCCATGGACGGGCAGCGGACCGGGGCGTTCCCGCCCGTCGGCGAGCCGACCGGCTCGTTCGCGCCGCTGACGCCGAACGGGTCGCAGCGCCCGGCCCGGCCCGGCGGGTACCCGGCCGAGCCCCCGATGCCGAAGCCGCGGCCGCGGCCGGCCGACGCCACCGGCGCCTTCCCCGTGGCGGGCAACGGCGGGCGGCCCAACCCGGAGGCGACCGCGCCGATGGTCCCGGTCGTCCCCGGCCCGACGCCGAACGGTCACCCCGGCCCCAACGGTCACCCTGGGCCGAACGGTCAGCCTGGACCTAACGGTCAGCCTGGGCCGAACGGCTACACCGGGCCGAACGGCTACAACAACGGTCACAACGGGCACGGGCCGAACGGCAACACCTACGGCGGGATGCACCCCGAGCTGCACGTCGCTCCCCCGCGCGCGTTCCACCGCGAGGACCAGCCGCTGCATCCGGCCCAGCAGGGGTACAGCTTCGACGCGCCCAACTACGACGAGCACCACTTCGACCCGGTCACGCCGCCCGCCCGGCAGCACGAGGACCCCACGGGCCGCATGCCGGCCCAGCGGGCGCCGATGCCGGACGAGCAGAGCGAGCCGGGGGAGGACGGCTCCTCGCTCAACACGGGCCGGGAGATCCGCTCGCACAACAAGAAGGGCAAGAACGCCCGGCCCGACGACAAGACGAGCACGCAGGAGCTCGACCGGCTGCTCGGGTTCTTCGACGAGATCCGCCGGGCGAAGGCGTGGGACGAAGACTCCGGCTCCCCGGAGGAGCAGGCCGCCAAGCGCGCCGCGGCGGGCCAGCCCCCGGCCGGTCCGCGGCGAGCCCGGCACTGATTAAGACGCTTCGAACCGGCCCGGCCGTTGTCACGGCCGGGCCGGAATTTTTTGTGCGACCCGTCCGCATCCGGCAGGCATCGAGACCGGTCCGTGCGGCCCGTAGCGGCTCCAGCGGGGCCGCAAGGACACCCGAGGGTGCCGAGCACCGCAAACGCGCGCCCGCGGGCGCTCACAGGTCGTCGAACCTCGATGCGACATGAACCCGGGTCGCAACCGTAGACCCGGGATGCCGGATGTGCCGGGCGCAAGTGGCGGACATATCCGGGTAACGCTGGGAAGGGGCGGATCCGGTGGCGGTTACCATCGCACCCGTGCTCGACATCATGCTGCCGCACTACGGCGAGTTGAAGCTGCTGAAGATCGCCGTCGAGAGCATCATGGCGCAGACCGACGAGCGGTGGCAGCTGACCGTCTTCGACGACAACCCGGCGGACCGGCAGACCGGCATCGCCGAATACTTCGCGGCGCTGGGGCATCCGCGCGTGCAGTACCGTCGCAATCCGCAGAATCTCGGGATCACCCGGAACTTCCAGCAGTGCGTCGACCAGGCCTCGGCGCCGTTCATGGTGATCATGGGGTGCGACGACGTCCTGCTGCCCCGCTACGTGGAGCGGGTGCACGCGCTCGTCGAGGCGCACCCCGAGGCCACGCTGGTGCAGCCGGGGGTGGAGGTCGTCGGGGCCGACGGGGTCTCGGTGCGGACCCTCGCGGACGCGACGAAGCGGCGGGTGTACGCGCCGAAGATCAACGGGACGCTCACCATGACCGGGGAGGAACTCGCCGTCAGCCTGCTGCGCGGGAACTGGCTCTACTTCCCGTCGCTGGCCTGGCGTACCAAGCAGATCCAGGCCATCGGGTTCGACCCGCAGCTGAAGGTCATCCAGGACCTCAAGCTGATCCTCGAACTGGTCCGCCAGGGCGGGACGCTGGTCGCCGACGAGCAGGTGGTGTTCCAGTACCGCCGGCACGGGGGGAGCCTGTCGGCGTCCTCGGCGGTGACCGGGAACCGGTTCAGCGAGGCGCGCGCGTTCTTCCTGGCCGCGGCGGCGCGCATGGACGAGCACGGCTGGCCGCGGGCGGCCAGGGCGGCGCGCTGGCACCTGTCCTCGCGCATCCACGCGCTGACGATGCTGCCGGCGGCGGCCAAGCAGCGCAGCGCGGGCAGCGTGCGGGTGCTGACCCGGTACGCGTTCGGGCAGGGGCCGATCGGCTGACGGCCGACGGCCGGTGCGGAGAGGGTGGGAGTCGAACCCACACGGGCGTGAACCCAACGCCGTTTTCGAGACGGGTGCCGGCACCAGTCGGCTGGCCTCTCCTCGGTACCCCTGGAAGGATTCGAACCTCCGGCCTCCTGGTTCGTAGCCAGGCGCTCTCTCCACTGAGCTACAAGGGCGTGGACGTGCGCGGAAAGTGAGGGGATCGAACCCCCGCGGGGTCTCCCCCGTCGACGGCTTAGCAAGCCGCAGCCTTACCTCTCGGCCAACTCTCCTTACTGCGTACCCGGAAGAGGATTCGAACCTCCAACCTCCTGACCCTGAATCAGGTGCCTCTTCCCCTTGGGCTACCCGGGCGTGGACCTGACCGGACTCGAACCGGTCACCTCCGCTGTGCAAGAGCGGCGCTCTCCCTGATGAGCTACAGGCCCTCTGGAGGCCCGGCGGGCGGTGATGAGCCGCCCGCCGGGGCCCGTGTCAGCGCTGGACGAGCGCGCCCCACGTCGGGATCGACGGCTTGACGCGCAGCACCATGCCCGCTTCGGCGGGGGTGCGGTCGCCCTTGCGCTGGTTGCAGCCCGTGCAGGCGGCAACGGTGTTCTTCCAGCTGTTCCGGCCGCCGCGCGAGCGGGGCATGATGTGGTCGATGGTGGTCGCCTCGGCCCCGCAGTAGCCGCAGCGGCGGCCGTCGCGGGCGTGGACGCCGGCGCGCGACCAGGCCGGCCCGCCGCTGAACCGCCAGCGGGTGACGACGTAGGACACGAGCCGCACCACCCGCGGGAGCGGGTAGACCCCGATCAACCGGTCCGGCTCCGCCTCGTGCACGACGGCCACCTCACGCAGGAGCATGCGGATGGCGTGGCGGAGTGAGACCCGGTGCAGGGGTCCGAGGTCGGCATTGAGCACGAGAACCGCGGTCACCGGGCCTCCTCCCTTCATCTGTACTTCGGACTTGCACAACCAAACGATGTTGCGTGCCGCGGGCGGGAGTCGAACCCGCACTGGCCCCTGTTTGAGGGGGGCGCCTCTCCCGATTGGGCTACCACGGCGATAAATAGATAATCGACGATTAATAATGCAATGCACGGGCGGTAGGAATCGAACCCACAACCGCCGGATTTGGAGGCCGGTGCTCTGCCAGTTGAGCTACACCCGTATGAAAAAAGCCGCCCGGGTCGACCGGGCGGCTGCGGTGGCTTCGGGGACGTGCCCCTAATCCCGCAACCTGCCCGAGGACTCGGCCAGGCCGCTGAGCAGCCAGGACGAGACGCCGGCGGACAGCACGGCGCGACGGCGCGCGGCGAGCGCGGCCAATCGTGACTCGCGGTGTCCGATCATCGTCCCGTCCCCCTTCTGGATGCCCGTCGCGTTCTTCGTGGTCTCTGTGTCCTTGACGTATTCAAAGATAGGGCCGCCACCGTGGTGGCGCAAGACATTAAATGGCGGCCTGGTAATGCGCGAGGTAGAGGTTCATCTCGTCGGTGGACTCGTCGCCCTCGTTGACGCTGAACCACAGCGAGTTCTCCAGCCAGAAGCGGTGGACGAACTGCTCGAAGCTGTCGGAGGCGTGGACCATGTTGGCCACGAGGGTGTCCCGGTCGACCTCCTCGAGGCCGACGACCTCGAGCAGCCAGGGCGAGGCGAGCACGAACGGCTCGGCGCCGGGGCGCAGGTAGAGATACCAGATGACGGCATCGCGCTGGTCGCGCAGGAACCGCACGAGCTGGGCGCTCGGCTCGACCGGGCTGGGCACCGGGCGCGGGGCGAGGTCGAAGTCGCAGCCCGTGCACGACGGGATGGCGTCCATCAGCACCTGGCTGCTCATGAACCGCTTGAAGGGCGCCGGCAGGACGATGTGCTCGCCGAGCGCGGCCACCTCCATGGCCCGCAGCGGGTCGTGCGGGGCGTCCGGGACCAGCCAGGAGAAGGTGCCGTCGAAGCGCGACGGGTCGACGGCCGGCAGGCTCTCGGTGGGGTAGAGCTCGTAGGTACCCATGCTCGCCCGGGCGGTGCCCAGGTCCGTACCCCACCAGCCGTGCGGGAAGTCGATCGTCATGTGTCGCACGGTAGTTCGGCGCCTGGGGTTCTTCCGTCGCCTATCGGACCGAGAACATTGCGGTTTCAGGTCAAGATCCGGTGGTCGCGGGCTCGGAGCCCTCCAGCGGCACCAGTCCGAGGTACGTCAGCTTGTCGACGATCGCCTCCGCGGTGAACGGTTTGATCACATACTCGTGGGCCCCGGCGGCCAGGGCCCGCACGATCTGTCCGTGTTCGCTCTCGGTGGTGACCATCATGAGCGTCATCTGGCGCAGGTGCTTCTGCTTGCGCACGGCCATCACGAACTCCAGGCCGTTCATCTCCGGCATGTTCCAGTCGATGAGCGCGAGGGCCGGCTTGAGGTCGCCGTCCCAGATCTGGTCGAGCGCGTCCTTGCCGTTCGTCGCCTCGCGCACCTCGAAGCCGAGCGGGAGCAGGATCCGTTTCAGGATTCCCCTCATCGCACGCGAGTCGTCGATGACCATGGCGAGCTTGTTGTCCATGCGGCCCTCCTCGGCCGCCAGATCGGCCGCCGGGTGCGCGACCTGAGCAAACCTACGGCGTCGGGCTGGTCCGCTTGAGGTCGATGTGCAGCGTGTCGTTGGCCAGCGTCATGGCCACCGGGCCGCAGTTCGGCCGCATCGGGCGCGGGGCGCGCGCCTGCAGCTTGCCGCTCTGCGCGACGCGGCCGTTGACCACGAAGGTCTCGGTGCCGTCGGCGCTGGGCGAGGGCGAGGAGTAGGTCACCAGGCCGCCGTCGATCTTGTACTGGTACGAGATCACGCCGGCCAGGATGTACTCGTACTTGTTGGTGCCGTTCACCTTGAGGTGCAGGCCGTCGCCGTAGTCGACGACGACGCGGCCGCTGTCGCTGTAGCGCTGGTAGGCGCCGGCGCCGCTGAACGTGAACTCCCCGACGTTGACGACCTGGACCTGCTCGTCGTGCTGGGTCTCCAGCCACACGCCGAGCAGGCACAGCGGCGCGGCGGAGGAGCTGGGCTGGGCGGAGCCGGAGGCGCTCGGCTCGGCGGAGGCCGGCACCTCCGCGGCGGTGGGGCTCGGCCGGTCGGCCGTGGCGGTCGGGCTCGCGGCGGCGCTGGCCTGGGCGGCGGGGGTGCCGCCGGAGTCGGCGGTGGCGGCGTAGACGATCACCGCGGCGACCACGAGCGCGCAGACGACGCCGAAGATGATGCCGGGGATCAGCAGCGGGTTGCGCGGGGCCGGGGGCGGCGCGAACCCGGGCGGCGGCATGACCGGTCCGCGGTACAGGCGGCAGTTGACGCAGTAGCCGGCGGCGTCGACGCCTTCGGCCGCGCACCTAGGACATTGCACCGCCACACCCTACCGTGGGGGTCCAAAGTGGAGGCAGGCCCAAAATGTGGCCGGAACATGGTGAGACCGGCATCCACGGGGGAAGACGCCGGTCTCGCTGAAAACTGTAGAGCGCTCCGCGCTTTTGCGCCAGCCGTGGAGGCGGTCAATCCGCCGGAACCGGTTTCGGATTTCGCGGCGGTCGTCGATCTTCACCGGCCGGGCCGGTATGGTGTCGACCCAGGCGCGCGCGGGAGGAGGCCGATGTCGACCCTGTTGGTGGCCGGGCTCGGTCTCGCCGGCCTGGTGCTGCTGACCTTCGGCGCCGACCAGCTGGTGGTGGGGGCCGGGCGGCTAGCCACCGTGCTGCGGGTGGCGCCGGTCATCGTCGGGGTCGTGGTCATCGGGCTGGGCACGAGCGCGCCGGAGTTCGTGGTCTCGGGCACCGCGGCGGTGCGCGGCAACGCCGGCCTGGCGCTGGGCAACCTGGTCGGGTCGAACATCCTCAACGTGACGCTGATCCTGGGCGTGGTGGCGGTCGTCTCGCCCGTGCTGGTGCGATCGTCGGTGCCGGTGCGCGAGGCGCCGCTGATGGTCGCCGGGGTCAGCGTGTTCGGCGCGTTCGCGCTGGTCGGGCTCAAGCTCGTGGCCGGGGTCCTGCTGGCCCTGCTCAGCATCGGCGCGCTGGTGCTGCTGGTGCGGCTCTCCCGGGTACCGCCGGATGATCCCCTGCCGGACGACGTCGCCGCGTTCGTCGAGCCGTCCCCGCCGCCCGGCCGCTGGTGGGTGGAGGCGATCCGGATCGCCCTGGGGCTGGCCGCCACCCTGGGCGGCGCGCAACTGGTCGTGGCCAACGCCTCCACGCTGGCCCTCAGCTGGGGGGTCAGCGACACGGTGATCGGCTTCACACTGGTGGCCGGCGGCACGTCGCTGCCGGAGCTGATGACGTCGGTGCAGGCGCAGCGGCGCGGCGAGGGCGACCTCATGGTCGGCAACCTGCTGGGCAGCAACCTGTTCAACAGCCTCATCGGCGGTGCGGTGGTGGGGCTGGCGGCCGGGCGGGACCGCATCGCGCCGTTCGGCTTCGCCGCGGTCACCGCGATGGTGCTGGCCGGCGTGCTGGCCTGGCTGCTGCTCAAGCGGGGGAGCCGGATCACCCGGCCGGAGGCATGCGTGCTGTTGTGCGCGTACGGTCTCATGCTGCCGTTGTTGATCTCGGCCAGCCCGTGACGTTTTTGGTTCGGGAGGCTGGGTACGCGGGTCGAATGGGCGAGGCAATGGTCCGGACGCATCGTTCCGGGGACGTTCCTGGTGGCACGGTCGAGGTGGAAGTGCTGGGGCCGCTGGAGGCGGCGACGGTGGGGGCGCTGCGCTCCGTGGTGCTCGAGACCGTGGAGACCTGCCGGCCGAGCCGGTTGACCGTCGACCTGCGCCGGGTGCCGTTCATGGACTCGATCGGCATCGGGACGCTCGTGGCCATCAACAACAAGGCGCGCGAGGTCGGCGGCACGATGGAGGTGCACAGCCCGTCACCATTCGTGCACCGTCTGCTGCAGATTACCGGCCTGACCGAGCTGTTCGGGCTCCCCGACATGCCGGACGACGCGCCCGTATCGGGCGTGCCGGTCGATCTTGGGGATTCGCAGAAGGGCTAGCTTCGATCGAGCGAGATGCGGTCGGGCCGGCCTCCGCGGGCTCAGCACGCCGAACGTCGATCCAAGGACCGGGGCCGCCGCCACGGGGGAAGCGGCGGCCCCGGCCGTCCTTGGGTTGGCACGAAATGTACTCCCCCGGCGAGCCGCTGCACAGCCCCTAATTCGTGCCGTCTTCCGGACCGTGTGGATCTGTCCAATGTGGAACACATGACCGCACACGATCGCACAAATCGTTGCCAGGACTGGGTTTCCTCGTTGAGCTGGAATTAAGGTTTACCGTTTGCCCGGCGTGCCGGGCGGCCCTCGTGGGGGCGCAGCGCGTCGCCGCGCCGTTGCCCCTCACGGCGCCCGTCGCGGCGCGGCGCCCAACGCGGCGCGGCGCCCAACGCGGCGCGGCGCCCAACGCGGGCTCATCGGCCGGGGTGAGCGGTTCCTCGCCTCACCATTGCCCGGCGCGGCGGCCGGCCTCCGCCGGGGTGAGCAGCTCCCCGTCGAGGACGACGGCCCAGAAGGCCTCGAGCGGGATGCGCTCGAACAGCGGCGAGCCGAGGCCCTCGAAGACGCGCTCCGGCACGAGCTTCAGCGAGGTGGTGACGATGATCGTCGGCACCGCCCGGGCCAGCTGCAGGGTGCCCTTGATGTTGAGGACCCGGGTGGGGCTGATCGCGTCGGCGCCGGCCAGCCCGGTGACCGGGGCGAGGCCCTCGGTGCCGGGGACGTCGACGGTGCCGGCGGGCAGGCCGGCCACGGTCGCCTTGACCAGGGCGCTGCTCGGGGCGGTGCGCACCCAGCCGGCGCGCTGCTGCAGGACGCGCACGGCGGTCGCGACCGAGCGCTCGACGTCGCGGTCGAGCTGCTCGCGGATGGCCCGCAGGGCCGGGCCCGGGTCGGTGGCGTGGGCCGCCCGGGCGATGTGCCACATCGAGGCGTAGCCGGGGAGCAGTCCGGGCAGGGGTGCCACCATCGCGCGCAGGGCGCCCGGATCGTACAGGAATTCGGCCAGGCCGTCGAGCACCTGCCGGGCCACCCCGGTGGCGCCCGAGGTCCGGTCCTGCACCGCTGCGGACAGTAACGGCGACAACGTTGGCGCGCTCATGCTGCTCCGATTGCTCCAGTCGAAAACGGACAACGACCCCAGACGGACTCATGTATGAGACAGCTGGGGTCGATCTCCGTCAAGTAGACAAACGAGCAAGAACCGCTCGGCGCAGCGGGTCTTTACCGAGCGGCAATCGGGGTGTAATTCCGGGCCCCGTAACCGGTGTAGACCTGGCGGGGACGACCGATCTTGGTGTCCGGGTCGTTGATCATCTCGCGCCACTGGGCGATCCAGCCGGGCAGCCGGCCGAGCGCGAACAGGACCGTGAACATGGTGGTCGGGAAGCCCATCGCCTTGTAGATGAGACCCGTGTAGAAATCGACGTTGGGGTACAGCTTGCGGGACACGAAGAAGTCGTCGGCCAGCGCGATCTCCTCGAGCTGCATGGCCAGGTCGAGCAGCGGGTCGGGCTGCGCCATGCGGCCCAGCACCTCCTGGGCGGCCTTCTTGACCAGCGCGGCGCGGGGGTCGTAGTTCTTGTAGACGCGGTGTCCGAAGCCCATGAGCTTGACACCGTCCTCCTTGTTCTTGACCTTGCGCACGAAGGACGCCACGTCGCCGCCGGCGGCCTTGATGTCCTGCAGCATCTCCAGCACGGCCTGGTTGGCCCCGCCGTGCAGCGGACCGAAGAGTGCATTGACGCCAGCCGATACAGAGGCGAAGAGGTTCGCGTGCGAGGAGCCGACGAGCCGGACGGTGGAGGTGGAGCAGTTCTGCTCGTGGTCGGCGTGCAGCAGCAGGAGCATGTCGAGGACCTTGACCATGACCGGGTCGATCTCGTACGGCGTCGCCGGCACCCCGAAGGTCATCCGCAGGAAGTTCTCGACATAGCCCAGCGAGTTGTCCGGGTAGAGCATCGGCTGGCCGATGGCCTTCTTGTAGGCGTACGACGCGATGGTCGGCACCTTGGCCATGAGCCTGATGGTGGAGATCTCCACCTGCTCCTCGTCGAACGGGTTGAGGCTGTCCTGGTAGAAGGTGGACAGCGCGCTGACGGCCGAGGACAGGACCGCCATCGGGTGCGCGTCGCGCGGGAAGCCGTCGAAGAAGCGGCGCATCTCCTCGTGCAGCAGGGTGTGGTGCTGGATGCGGTTGGTGAAGGCCTCCAGCTGCTGCGCGCTCGGCAGCTCACCGTGGATGAGCAGGTAGGACGTCTCCAGGAAGGTCGAGCCCTGGGCCAGCTGCTCGATCGGATAGCCGCGGTAGCGCAGGATGCCCTCGTCGCCGTCGATGTAGGTGACCGACGATACGCAGGAGGCCGTGTTCACGAAGCCGGTGTCGAGGGTGACCTGCCCGGTCTGCTTGAGTAGCGACCCGATCTCCAGGCCGGACGGTCCCTCGGTCGCTTTGCGAACCTTGAGGTCGAGTTCGCCATCCGGGTATGTGATGTTGTACTCACTCATAAGCGTCGTTCCCGTCTCGTCCGCAGTCCGGCTGCTGGCCGCGGCCGCCATCGCCCGCGACCGGCGCTTATGGCGCCTCGGCGCAGGATTACAGATGAATGTCCAGCAGCTTGCGGCGGGGCGCTCGACTGCGACATTTCCTACTCTCCAGTTTTCTCACTCCCGAGTTTTCATCGTCCCACCGCCCAGCGGGGGTGTGCACCATTCACCCGGGTTTCTGGTGATATGTTGCACATGCAGACTCTCCTCGCTGCGCTCGGCGCCGTCGCGCTCGCCCCTTCCACAGGCCCGAGCGGCGCGGTCACGCCGGACACCGTCACGGCCGGCAACCCGGTCACGTTCAGCGTCGTCTGCGCCGAAGGGGTACGCGACGCGGACGTGGCCGGCGGGCCGCTGGGGCTGCCCGAGCGCATCCCGATGGAGCCGGGGAAGACTTCGGGCGTCTTCTCCGTGACCGTCGGCATCCCGGCGAACACGCAGACGGGGACGTTCAACGTCAGCATCGACTGCGGGGACGGCACGTCGGCCGTCGTCCAGCTGGTGGTCTCGCCCGCGGGCGGGGTGCCAACCGGCGGTGGCGCCACCTCGCGGCCGCCGAACCACGCGCTCATGGCCGCCGGCGGTGGCCTGCTGGCCGTCGGCGCGGCGGGTGCGCTCGCGCTGCGACGCCGGGCGGTGTGACCTCGCCCCACCGCCACCGCCGGCACCCCGGCGCCTCGACCGCGCTCGTTCGCCCCGACGGGCGCTGGCGGGCGCTGCCCGCGCTGTTCGTCATCGCCCTGGTGATCGCGGGGGTGGCGCTGATCGGCACCTCGCTCGGCTCCGGGCCGCCCGTCGTGCCCGTCGTCTCCGGGCTGTCCGGACTCACGGGAAGGGTCATGACGTCGGCGTCCGTTCCGGTGCGGGTGGCGATCGCCACGATCGGGGTGGACGCTCCCGTGGAGCGGGTGGACGTCTCCGGCGACGGCATGCTCCAGCCGCCGTCGCTACAGGAGCCGAAGACCGTCGGGTGGTACCGCCGGGGGCCGACCCCCGGGGAGCGGGGCAACGCCGTGCTCGTCGGGCACGTGGACACCGCCGCCAGCGGACCGGCCGTCTTCTACGAGCTCGGGCGGCTGCGGCCGGGCGACGCGATCACGGTGACCCGGCAGGACGGGTCGGCGGCGACGTTCGCGGTCGAGGCGGTGCGGCTGTTCGACAAGTCGGCCTTCCCGGCGGACCTGGTGTACGGCCCGGCCTCGGACGCCCGGCTGGAGCTGGTCACCTGCGGGGGGACGTTCGACCGCCGGACCGCCAACTACCTCGGCAACACGGTCGTGACCGCCCGCTTCACAGGGTGACGCCGTGGATGCGGCGCGCCTGCACGCCGCGCTGCAGCAGCATGTTGCGCATGACGCCGACGGCCAGGGGGCTGCCGCTGACGTAGACGTCGTGGGAGGTCCACTCGCCGAAGTCGACGACGACCTGCGGGAGGGAGCCGGAGAGGTACGGGTGGGCTGGCCCGCGGGCCACCACCGGGTGGACGGTGGCGTGGGCGCAGCGGGCCGCGTGCTCGCGCAGCGACTCCAGGTCGTAGAGGTCGTCGCGGGTCGACACGCCCCAGAAGAGATGCACCACGCGCTCGTCGCGCCGCTCGGCCAGCTCCGACAGCAGCGCCTTGATCGGGGTGACGTGCACGTCCTCGGCCACGATGAGCACCGCCCCGGTCGCGCCGCGCCCGATGACGAAGTCGCCCTCGGCCCGGTGCAGCCGGATCGGGTCGCCCGGGTGGGTGTCGCGCACCAGCGCGCCGGTGGCCCGGTCGCCGGGCCGCGCCTGGACGTGGATCTCGATGTGGCTGTCGGCCGCCGGCGAGTCGCCGATCCAGCAGGGCCGCCACGTCCCCGGCACCGACCGGCACTCCACGATGGCCCGCTGGCCGGCCCGGAAGGGGTACGGCAGGTCGGTGCGCACGGTCAGCACCGCCACGTCGTCGCGGCGCCGGTCGTGGGCCAGGACGGTGCCCGTCCAGAAGGGCGTCTCGCCGTGGTGCAGCTGGGCCGCCTGACGCAGCCAGCCGACCGCGAAGCGCCAGCCGTCGCGCCAGGCCGCGGCGTCCTCGTCGGCCCAGCGCTCCCCGCGGGCCTCGCGCACCGCCGCCACCAGCGCGTCGCCGAAGAGGTCGAGCTGGCGGCCGCGCCCCGTGAGCAGCGCCTCGATCGCCGGTGCGAACCGGGCCAGGGCGGGCACGACGGCACTGGGCTGGCCGAAGTGCTCCAGCAGCCACGCGAGGCCGCGCCCGGCCGCCGCCGGGTCCGCGGCGATCGCCGTGTGCAGGATCGTGCGCTCCTGCGGCGGCGCGTCGCAAAGCCGCCGTACCACCGCCGGCACATCGTCGACGGCGTCGCGCAGCCGCGCCTGCAGCTGCGGCAGATAGCCCTGATCGCCCTGTTTCGGCCCGTCGACCGGCCCGTCCTGTGCGATGCTGTTCTTTGGCCCGGCGTTTCCCCCAGCATCTGCGGGATTCCCGCGGCGTTCGCCGGTTGGCTCCTTCTGCCGGCCTTCGTCCGCTTCCTCGAGCCGCTGCCGCCAGGCCCACAGCACGGTGAGCGGCTCACCGCCGCCGCCAACGGGTCCGACCTGCGTCATGGGCCCATTTTATCCGTTTCGATACTACTTTCAGCCGGTACTCGGAAACGCCGATGCAGAACTGTCGTACCCGGCTCGTAGAGTGCCGTGCATGTCGTTGGATCTGCTGGAACTCCTCCCCGCCGGTTGGCGGGACGTGATGAAGCCGCACCTCGACCTGGAGGTGGTGCAACGCCTGCAGTCGTATGTCGAGGCCGAGTATGCGGCCGGCCCGGTCTACCCGCCGCTGCCCGACCTGTTCACCGCGTTCCGGCTGTGCCCGCCCGAGCAGGCGCGGGTGCTCATCCTGGGCCAGGACCCGTATTTCAAGGAGGGCCAGGCCCACGGCCTGAGCTTCTCGGTCCGCCCCGGCGTCTCGGTCCCGCCGTCGCTGCGCAACGTCTACAAGGAGCTGCGCGAGGACCTCGGCGTCACGCCGCCGGCCAACGGCGACCTGACCCCCTGGGCCGCCGACGGCGTCCTGCTGCTCAACGCGGTCCTGACCGTCCGCGCCGGCAAGGCCGCCTCACACGCCGGCCACGGCTGGGAGCACTTCACCGACGCCGCCATCCACGCGCTGAACTCCTTCGAGCGGCGCGTGGTGTTCGTGCTGTGGGGCGGCTACGCCCGCAAGAAGGCCGTGCTGGTCACCAACCCCCAGCACCGGGTCATCGAGGCCGGCCACCCCAGCCCGATGAACCCGGCCGGCTTCCTCGGCTCCCGCCCGTTCAGCCAGGTCAACGCCGCCCTCGACGAGGCCGGCCTTCCCCCGGTGCACTGGGTCTGACATGGTCCGCGGCGGCGAGCGGCCAACCGTGCCGGGCACCGGATCGGGGCTGGAGGGTCCGCTCTGGCGGGCCTTGCTGGTCTTCCGCATCACCGCCCTCGGCTACGCCGCCGTGCTCATGCTCAACAACTTCCGGCACTACGCCTGGCCCCCGGGCGGCTGGCTGATCGTCGGCCTGATGGCCGTGTGGACGGCGGTGAGCAGCCTGGCCTACGCCCGCCCCGAGCGGCGCGGCTGGCCCCTGCTCACCGCCGACCTCGCCGTCGCCGCCGGCTGCCTGCTCGCCTCCCGCTGGATCGTCGCCCCCGCCGGCCTGGGCCTGGGCGCCCCCACCCTGCCCATGGCCTGGGTCGCCGCCCCGGTCGTCGCCTGGGCCATCTCCGGCGGCCGCCGCCGCGGCGCCATCGCCGCCATCCTGCTCAGCGCCGCCGACGTGGTCGTGCGCAACGGCTTCTCCCAGGCCACCGCCAACGGCCCGGTCCTGATGATCCTGGCCGGCATCGGCGTGGGCCACATCGCCCGCCTGGCCATCGACGCCGAGTCCCGCATGCAGCAGGCCATCGAGCTGGAGGCCGCCACCCGCGAGCGCGAGCGCCTCGCCCGTGGCATCCACGACTCGGTCCTGCAGGTCCTGGCCCTGGTCCAGCGCCGCGCTGCGGAGCTGGGCGGCGAGGCCGCGGAGCTGGGCCGCCTGGCCGGGGAGCAGGAGGCCGTCCTGCGCACCCTGGTCACCTCGGCCCCGCCGCCCCAGCGCAGGCCCCGCCGCGCCCCCAACGCACCCTCCTCCCCCACGCCTTCTGCTCCCGCCCCCACGCCTTCTTCTCCCACCCACGGGCGTTCTTCTTCCGCACCGTCCGCGGCCCGGCCCGGCGCCCTCACTACCGCGCCCACACCGGCGTCCGCCGCCACCACGCCGACGTCCGCCGCCGCGCCCATGCCGACTTCCGCCGCCGCACCCACGCCTGCCTCCTCCGCCACGCCGACGGCGACTTCCGCCGCCACCACCGCCACGCCGACCTCCCCCGCCGCACCCACGCCTACTTCCGCCGCCACGCCGACGCCTGCTTCCGCTGCCACCGCCGCCACGCCGACGCCCGCTTCCGCGGCCACGACCGCCGCGCCGACTTCCGCTGCCGCGCCCACGCCTGCTTCCGCGGCCACCGCCACCACGCCGACTTCCGCTACCGCCGCGACACCGGTCTCCGCTGCCACCGCCGCACCCGGTTTCGTGGCCACGGGCGCGGGTTCGTCGCCGGTCAACGCCGGCGACGCGCCCCGGGCACCGGCCGGTTCGCGGCCCGCGTCCGCCGCATCCACTGCCGTGCCGGCCCGCTCCGCGCTCGCGCGACGGTTCCCACGGCTGGCCAAGGCCGCCGCCCGGCGAGCCGCGCGGGGGACCCCGCCGCCCGGGACCGGCCCCGCCCCGGCGGAGCTCGCCGATCTGCGGACGCTGCTCGACCCCTACGGCTCGGCCACGGTGACGATCGCCGCCCCCGCCACCCAGGTCCTGCTCCCGTCCGCGGTCGCCGCCGAGGTGACCGCCGCCGTGGCCGCGGCCCTGGACAACGTCACCCGCCACGCGGGCGGCGACGTCAGGGCCTGGATCCTGCTGGAGGACCTCGGCGACTCCATCACCGTCACGGTTCGCGACAACGGCCGCGGCATCCCGGACGGCCGGCTGGCCGAGGCCGAGCGCGCCGGGCGCCTGGGTGTGGCCCAGTCCATCCGCGGCCGGGTACGCGACCTGGGCGGCACCGTCGCCGTCACCTCCACGCCGGGCGCCGGCACCGAGGTCGAACTCAACGTCCCGAAATAGCCCGACTCCGCCGCCACCCGCGCAATCCCGGGCGACACCGGTCACCGCCCAGCCCGACCCCGCCGCCGCCACCCACGCAATCCCCGGGCGACACCGGCCTCCGCCCGGCCCGACCCGCCGCCAGGCACGCAACACCCGAACGGCACCGGTCATCGCCCGGCCTGGTCCCGCCGCCGCCACGCGCAAGCCCGGGGCGGCTCGCGGTCCGGGATCGACGGGTGGGGTGGCGGGGTTCGTGCGAATCGTGGGATTCGATGGGCTCGGGGCGGAAGGGGTGTGCGGGCGGCGTCTATCGTGCTGGGATGGACGACGGGGCGATGCTGCGGGTCATGGTGGTCGACGACCATCCCATGTGGCGCGAAGGCGTGGCCCGGGACCTCACCGAGGGCGGGTACGAGGTGGTGGCCGCCGTCGGGGAGGGCGCCCAGGCGGTGCGGATCGCCGCGTCCGTGCGGCCCGACGTGGTGGTGCTCGACCTGCAGCTGCCGGACCGGTCCGGGGTCGAGGTCATCCAGGGGATTCTCGGGTCGTGCCCGGAGGCGCGCATCCTCATGCTGTCGGCCAGCGGCGAGCAGCAGGACGTGCTCGACGCGGTGAAGGCGGGGGCGACCGGGTACCTCGTCAAGTCCGCGGCCCGGCAGGAGTTCCTCGCGGCGGTCAGGCGGACCGCGGACGGGGATCCCGTGTTCACGCCGGGGCTGGCCGGGCTGGTGCTCGGGGAGTTCCGGCGGCTGGCCGGCCTGACGCGGGCCGAGGACCCCGACGCGCCGCGGCTCACCGAGCGGGAGACCGAGGTGCTGCGGCTGGTGGCCAAGGGCGTGACGTACAAGGAGATCGCGGAGCGGCTGGTGCTGTCCCACCGCACGGTGCAGAACCACGTGCAGAACACGCTCGGGAAGTTGCAGTTGCACAGCCGGGTGGATCTGGTGCGGTACGCCATCGAGCGGGGGCTCGACGAGTGAGGCTCAGGCCACGCCGTAGATGTCCAGGAGGTAGTGGCCCAGGACCTCGGACCGGTCGAGGTCGAGGACCAGGACGAGGAAGACGTTCGGCTGCTCGCAGTCGACCAGGACGTGTTGCAGGTTGCGGGCGGGCATGTGCCACGCGTAGGTGACGTCGCCGGCGGAGAAGTCGTGGCCGCCCAGGTCCGGCTCCGGGATCTCGTCGAAGTAGGTCCAGAAGTCGAACGGGGGCTCGGCCTCCGGGCCGATGCGTGCCGGCTCGGGCTCCATCGTCGCGAGGTACTCGGCCTCGGTCAGTAACCGCATCCCGACAGCATGCCGCTCCGGCGACGGCGCAGGAAGACGGTACTCAGGCGGTTTTGAGTAGCGCACCGGATCCGCGGGGTGGCCGCCCGAGGGCATCCTGATCGGCATGGTGAGCTATCCCTGCCCGTTCTGCGGCGCCGCCGCCGGGCTCGAGACCGGTTGCAGCGGCTGCGGCCGGCCCCCGTACCCCGAGGCCGCGGAGGTTCTGCGCCTCAATGCCCGCACGATCGAGCTGTACGCCGAGGTCGAGGCGGCCCGCTACAGCTACGGGGCGGCGGTGCAGCGGTACACGGCGGTGCAGTCCGAGCGCAACGTGCTCGCCGCGCGGGTGAAGGCCGCCGTGGCCGCCGCGACGCTGCCGGCCTTCTCGCCGCGGGACACCGCAGCCCGGCGCGCGGCCCAGGCGACCTGGCCGGCCGAGGCGACCGCGGCTCTGGCCGGGCCCGGGGCGGAGCCCGCCGGTGCCGGGGCGATGCCGTGGCCGGCGGGGACCGCGCCCACGGGCGAGGCGCTCCTCGGGCAGCGGCCCGAGGCGGCCCCCCGCACCGTGCAGAACGCCCTGTTCATCCTCGGCGGCCTGCTCCTGGGCAGCGCCGCGATCGTCTTCGCCGCCGTCGCCTGGGCGAGCTTCGGCGTCCTCGGCCGGGCGGCCATCCTCGCCGTCGTCACGCTGCTCACCCTCGCCGTCCCGCCGGTGGCCCTCGCCCGGCGGCTGCGCGCGACCGCGGAGACGTTCGCCGCGCTCGGGGTGCTGCTCGTGCTCCTCGACGGGTACGCCGCCTGGTACGCGGACCTCGCCGGGCTCGCCGAGGCCACCATCCCGGCCACGTACGCGGGGCTGACGTTCGCCGTCACCGCGGCCATCGCCGGCGGGTACGCGCTGGCCACCCGCCTGCGCGCGCCGCGGCTGGCCGCCGTCGTGGCCGTCCAGCCCGTGCTCCCGCTGCTGGCGCTGCACCACGGCTTCGGGGCGACCGGCTGGACCCTCGTGTTCGTGGGCACCGCGGCGGTCGGCGTGCTGATCGGCCGTACCGTCGACAGGCTCGCCTGGATCGCGGCGGGCGTCGCGGTGCTGTCGGCGCTGCCGCCCGCCCTGCACGCACTGGCCACTGTGGACGGGGTGGCGGGAGCCGCCCGGATCCTCGCCGTCATGGTGCTGCTGGCCGCGCTGGTCGTGGTCGCCGGCCTGACCCACGAGCGGACCGTGCAGCTCGGCGCCGGCGTGGCGGTCGGCCTCCTCGCGCCCGCCGGGGCGCGCATGGCCGCCGAGCTGTTCCCGGAGCAGCGTTACGCCGCGTTCGCCGCCCTGGCCCTGCTGCTGGCCGGGGTCGCGATCGTGACGCCGGAGAAGGTTCGCCGCGGGACCAGGGTCGGCGCCCTGGTGGTGACGGCCGGGTTCGCCGCGCCGTACGCGTACTTCGCCGCCCTCGGCGCCGTGCAGACCGTCGCCCACTCGCTGCCCGCGTGGCATCCGCGGGCCGACTGGCTGGCGAGCCGGCTCTTCGACTGGCAGGAGCCGGCCGGCCTGGCGCTGCTCGGCGTCGGGCTGTGGCTGCTGCTGCGCCACCGCGCCGTACCGTGGACGACGGCCGCCCTCGTCGCCTTCGCCGCGCCCGCCGCGCTGACCGCGCCCGCGCCGGCCCTGGTGTGCACTGTGGACGGTGTCGCGCTGGCCCTGCTCGCTCTCGCCGCGCTGCGGTCCGACCGGTGGGCGGTCGCGGTCGCGCCGTTCGTGGCCGTGCACCTGGCGCTGGCCGGGCTGGCCGGACCAGGGGTCACCCTGGCCGCCTACACCGTCCTCGGTGGACTGTCCATGGTGCTCGCCGCCCGCGCGGCCGATCGCCGTCTCGGCCTCCCGGCCGCCGTCGTGGCCCTGCTCTGCCTGCCCGTGGCCGGTGCCGCCGGGTCGCGCCTCCTCGGCTTCGGTACGGCGGAACAGGGCCCCATCCCGCCCGCCCTCCTCGGCGCCACGGCCGGGCTGGCGCTGGTCACCCTGGCCGCGCGGCTGCTGGGCCGGCGGTGCGCCAACGCCGGGACCGTCGCGACCGCCACGGCCGGCGCGGGCGTGACCGTGGCCGCGGCCCTGCACTCCACCGGCACCTGATCTTCGAACAAGACGGCCTCGTCGGCGTACTGTCGGCGACCGAGCACGGGC
>NZ_JBFAZW010000080.1:0-51363 GCF_040682015.1 Dactylosporangium sp. NPDC051485 | reverse complement strand
AACGCGAGCAGCACCAGCGAGGGCTTCGACCAGTCCGGGGAGTTGAACCACAACGGCCCCTGGACACCCAGATGCGACAGCGCCGTGTTCACCGGCCCGACACCGGGCTTGAGCAGGTACACGAAGGCCAGCGTCGCGGCAACCGGAGGCGCCAGGGCCGGCAGGTAGAAGATGGTGCGGTACAACCCGGCGCTCTTCTTGAACTTCGTGAGCAGCAGGGCGCTGCCGAGCCCGCCGAGCATCCGGGCCGGCACCATGAACACCACGAACCACAGCGTGTTGCGGACCGCGGTGCTGAGGAACGAGTCCTCGAACATGTGCCGGTAGTTGCGCAGGCCGACCCACTCCGGCGTGGTGAGCAGGTCGAACTTCGTGAACGAGAAGTACACCGCACTCGCCAGCGGGTATACGAAGAAGACCACGATGCCGACCGTCGCCGGCGCCATGAACGAGGCGACGGTCAGCGCGTGGCGGAGCCGGTAGCTCTTGCTCATGAACGGCTAGCCGCCCAGCTTCAGCAGGGAGTCGATCTGCTTGTCGACGTTGGCGAGGCCGGACTTGAGGTCGCTCTGCTTGCCGCTCTGCCAGCTGTCGCAGAACGTCTGGAAGGTCTCCTGGTAGGCCGGGCCGGCCGAGGACGGGGGCGTGGTCGTGGTCTTCGGGTTGTTGAAGATGTCCACGAACGTCTTGAACTCGCCGTCGAGCTTGAGGTCCGGTGAGGCGAGGGCGTCCTTTGTGGTCGGGATGTTCTTCAGGCTGTTGGCCAGCTTGACGATCGCTTTGGTGTCCGTGGTGAGGTACCTGATCAGCTCCCACGCCGCCTCGGGGTTCTTGGCGGTCTTGGAGATGCCGATGACGTTGCCGGTGACGTACCCGGCGCCGTAGCGGTCCGATGTGGACGCCGGCATCGGCGCCACCCCGAAGTCGAGGCCGGGCGCCTGATCCTTGGCGAACGCGATGCGGTACTCCCCGTCAATCGCCATCGCCACCTGCCCCTTCTGGAAGGCATTCGCGTCGGAATACTCATCGCCGAGCCCAGCCCGGAACGCCTCCAGCTTGTCGTACCCGAACCAGTCCACAAGAGACTTCTGCCACTGCAGCAACTGCGGCCAGCCCGGATCGCCGCCGATCGCCGACGAGCCATCGGACTTGAGCCACTGCGCCCCGACCATCGGCCCGAAATGCGACGGGGCATTCTCGTAGAAGCCGAACAGCGGCAAGAACCCAGCCGTCGTGATGGTGCCGTCCGCCGAACGCTTCGTGAGCTTCTTCGCGTCCTCCGCGAACTCCTCCAGGGTCTTCGGCGGCCCGGAGATGCCCGCCTCGGCGAACATCCTCTTGTTGTAGTACAGGCCATAGGCATCGGCGAGAACCGGCATCGCACAGCGCTTGCCCTTGAACTCCGTGTACTGCTTGACAGTGGCCGGGAAGCCCTCCATCGACACCTTGTCCCGGGCAATGTACGGCGCCAGGTCAAGCCACGCACCGGACGAGCAGAACTTCCCGACGATGTCGGTGGAGTACGACAGGCCGACGTCCGGGCCCTGCCCGCCGCCGATCGCCTGGGTCATCTTCGAATCGTCCTGGCCGGACTTGACCACGACGTTGATCTTCGGGTGGCTGGCCTGGAAGTCCTTGACGACCGCGTCGATGGCCTCGGCCTCGCGGTCGGTGAAGAAGTGCCAGAACTCGACGGTGCCGGAGACCTCCGCGCCGGGGTCGGCGATCGGCTTGTCCTTGGGCCCCGGGGTACAGGCGGCCGTCAACGCGACGGCGGCGGCGATTGCAAGGAGACGACGCAAGGGGGTGACTCCTCTACCAGGGGGTGGGTTCGGCGCGGTGCCGCTCTCACGGGGTGGATTGGGCATGGTGCCGCGCTCAGGGGGGTGGGTTGGTGTCGTGCCGCTTTATGGGGTCGGTTGGCGCGGTGTCGCGTTCAGGGGGTGGATTGGGCGTGGTGTCGCGCTCAGGGGGGGGTGGGTTGGCGCGGTGTCGCTCAGGGGGTGGGTTGGCGCAGTGTCGCGAGGATCGACTCGCGCACCGCGGAGACCGCCGCGTCGGCCGCGCCCAGCAGGGGTGCGTCGCCGTCGACGGTGCTGACCGCGATCGCCGTCTCCAGCGGCGCGGCCTGGGACATGGCCTTGGTGACGGCCTCGCCGAGCGGCTCGCCGTAGGCCCGGGCGAGCTCACCGCCGATGACGACCAGCGGCGGGTCGAGGACCGCGACCACGGCCGCGAGGCCGAGCACGATCCGCCCGGCGAGCTCCTTGAGCAGTTCACCAGTGGTCTCGTACCGCGCGGCGAGCGCCCGGACCGCGTCCGGCCCGACGAGGTCGTGGAAGTCGCCGTCGCCGACCGGGATGTAGCCGATCTCGCCGGCCCCGCCCCGCGCGCCGCGCAGCAGGTTCTTGCCCGGTCCGGCTCGATGGGGCTCCGCACCGGATGACCCGGTCCAGGCCCCGCCGAGGTCGATGGCGAGGCCGAGGCCGCTGTCGCCGAGCCACAGCAGCGCGAAAGCCTCCGCCCCCTGGGCCACTCCGTGTGCCCGCTCGGCCAGCGCGGCGAGGTTGACGTCGTTGTCGACGCCGACCACGGTGCCCAGCCTCTCCTGCAGCTCGTCGACGAGCCCCGGCCGGCTCCAGCCCGGCACGTCGACGTGGTGGATCACCCGGTCGCGCGGGTCGAACGACCCGGCCACCGCGAGCTGCACGTGCGCGATCGGCCCGCGGTCCACGCCGGCCGCCTTGCACAGGCTCGTGATCGCCACCTCGACCGCCCGTGCCGGGTCGGTGCGCGCGAAGTCGACGGGCGCCTCGAGCCGGGCCCGCTCGACGCCCCGCAGGTCGTGCAGGGAGGCCGTCAGCGCCGGGGCGTGGTCGCGCACGGACAGCGCAACCGCGTACGCGGCGTCGGCGTTGACCGCGTAAACCTCGGCGTTCGGCCCGGGCCGGCCGGTCTCGTGCCCGACCCCGACCACCAGCCCGGCCTCGGCGAGCCGCCGGATCGCCTCGGAGACGGTCGGCTTGGACAGCCCGGTGAGGCCGCGCAGCTCCGCCCGGGTGAGCTCGCCGTGGTCGAGGAGGTGCCCGAGGGCCGCCGCCTCGTTGAGGGCCTTGAGCAGCTTAGAAGATCCGCCGACCGCCACTGTCGCCCCTTCAACTAATAGGCAGACTGACTAACAGTTTATGGAAAGGTAAGGGCCGTCACGGTTTATGTCAATGGGATGCCATCTGTTGCAATCCTCCTGGGCCCGCCGCGGTGCCGGCCGCCCGCGGCTCGTGACGGCCGGTCTGTCCCGGGACGTGGCGGAAGGGCTTCTCTCATCCTATGTCACTTTCTGTGACGGGCGCTGGCCGGTCACCGCGCATCAGCGGTAGCATGAGCCTGCACTATTTGACATTGTCGTTACCGTCCGGGGCGGTGATTCCGGGCGAGCTCGGGGATAATCAAAACATGGGGCAGCTGTCATTCTTCAGTCGCACGGAATTGGCTGCCATGCGTGACCGGACCAGGTCTCGGCGCTATTGTCCGGCGACGGAGCAGTTCCGTCGGGAGCATGAGCGGCATCGAGCGTGGGGCCTTGCTCAGCGCCACGCCGCAAAGCTACGCCGCATCCATGGTGGCGTCCCGCCGGTGACCGCGGCCGACAATCGGCGGCCCGACCCGGCCCCCGCGCCCGACCCGGCCCCCGCGCCGGTCCCGCCGACGCTACCGCCCGAACAGGCCGAGCAACGGCCGGATCAGGGAGTTGCCGGCAGTCAGCTCACGGCGGCCGAACGCCGCGAAGACCCCGCCGACCGGGTCGTCGCCGACCACGCCGATCCCGCGCCGCCGGACCGGAAGGGCGGCACGGCAGCGTCCGGGCGCGCCCGCGCGGGCCGTCGCGCACCAGCGCCACCGTCGCCGTCACGCCGGCCCGCCGGTGCGGCAACGCGTCGCACAATCGGCCGCCGTCCGCGCTCATCGGCAGCGTATCGCAGCCGGTTTCTGCATCTTCCACGTCCGGTCGGCTGCCAATTCCGCCGAAGCCTGCGAAAGGTCGAGCACCATCCCAACGCGCCACCGGCGGAGCATTGCAGTGAATACGCACTCATCGGCAGGACAGGATGCCTCTGCCTCGCCGAGACAGTCACCATCTGTGACGGGCGCTGGCCGACCGCCGCGCATCAATGGCGGCAGATCCGCGCACGTGACCTTGGCTGGACGGTAGCCGGCGGCAGAGCAGCGGCCTGGATTGGTCGGCTGTCCGGTTCGGCGTGCGGCCTGGATCGGCGGAACGTCCGGGTTGGCGAGCGGGCCGGATCAGTGAGCGGCGCGGGTGCGGTGCCAAGCCGCGACGAACTCCTCGGGGTCGAGCGGCCGCAGGATGGTCGACGGGCCCTCGATCAGGCCCCGCCGCGCCCGCTCGATGCGGGTGTTGAGATCGGTCACGGCCCGCCGCAGCGACTCCTCGGTGCGGAAGCGCACAAGGTTGTCCGGCAAGTCCTCGACCTCCCGGCGCAGCCGCAGCGTGGGCGGGATGCCCGACGGCAAGCGCTCACGGCGGGCGAGGTCCTTGAGCCACCAGTCCTCGTCGTAGAGTTCCCCGTGATCGTGCAGCGGCTTGCCCTTCCCGGGCAGGTCGTCGAACTCGCCGCGCTCCTGTGCCTCGCGGATCTGCCGGTCGATGTGGGATTCATACCAGCTGGTCATTGCTCCCAACGGTACTCCTGGCAGGATCTTGATCGATGCAGCACTTCGAACGGTACGGCTACCCGGCCCTCGCCCTGCTCGTGCTCCTGGAGGGCTTGGGCATCCCGACCCCCGCGGTGAGCGTGGTGGTCGCGGCGGCGGCCCTTGCGGCGCACGGGCACATGTCGCTGACCGCCGTCGTCGCGGTGACGCTGGTGGCGGCGGCGGCCGGGGACAACCTCGGGTACCTGGTCGGGAGGCGGGCGGGGCGCCCGCTGCTGCGCCGGCTCGGGAAGCGGGGAGAGAAGGCCGAGCGGTTCGTCGCCACCCGCGGGCGCAACATCATCGTGGTGGCCCGGTTCATCGACGGGCTGCGCCAGACCAACGGGCTGCTGGCCGGCGCGACCGGGCTGCCGTGGGGGCAGTACGCGATCCGCGACGGGATCGGCGCCGTGCTGTGGACCGCGCTGTGGGTCACGGTGGGCGCGGTGGCGGGCAACAACCTGGGGCGGATCGAGCGCTACCGGCTGCCCGTGGCCATCGCGGTCGGTGTCGTCGCGACCGGCTTCCTGATCTGGTACCTCATCAAGCGCCGAGCCCGCGGGAACTGACCGGCGTCGAGCGCCGAGCCCCACGGGGGCTGATCGGCGTTGAGTCCCGCGGCCGCGGGAGGCGACAGGCGCCGAGCCCGCGGGAGCTGATCGGCGTCGAGCGCCGCGGCCGCAGAGGGCCAATTCGCCACCACGTTGTGTCATCGTACGGGTGCATTGCGTAACTGAATTTCGTGAAATATCCGTCCGGAGCTCGTATTTCGGGTTAGGTGGAGGTCGCGACGGACGTTCCCCGTCGATCACTCGTCGAAAGGTCGTCATCATGAAACGCTGGCTCATCCGGTCGGTGCAGATCGCGGCGCTGGCAATGGGTGGCCTCGCGCTCACCGGGACCGCCGCCCACGCCGACAGCTGGAGCAGCGGGCCCAACGTCGGTTTGTTCAACGGCAACCAGAGCTCCACCACGATCCAGACGCCGGTGAACATCTGCGGCAACTCGCTGGCGATCATCGGCTTCGCCAGTGCCAACTGCAACGGCGGCGCGGTCGCCGTCAACGGCGGCGGTGGCGCGCTCAGTGGCGCCGGGTACTCCAACGGCCACGGCAGCAGCAACGGCTACGGCTCGAGCAACGGGGTGCACCACAAGAAGCACAAGAAGAACAAGGGCGCCAACGTCAACTCGGCCGACGACAACTCCTACGGCCCCGGCGGCGCGGTCGCCTACAGCAACGGTGGCGACTGGAACTCCGGCTTCAATGTCGGCGTCGGCAACGGCAACCAGTCGTCGTTCACGTACCAGGCGCCGTTCAACTACTCCTGCAACTCGGTCGCGCTGATCGGCTTCGCCTCCAGCTGCTGATCATTGCCGGGGTACCGCCTGCCCGACGGCCTTTTGAGCGTTGGCCGATGCCCGCGCGGAGAAAACTCAGCTCTCTCCGCGTGGACAGCATCGGTCAACGCTCAATGCTGTCCGGCGCAAACCATCCGGCGTGAACCTCCGACGTTAACCATCCTATATGGACTATCCGATGTGGACGGCCGTGCCGCTCACCCGGACCCCGGTGGCCGAGTCGGCGCGAAGGTAGGCCGGCCGGACCCTCGCGACGTGGTCAAATCGCGCGCAAGTGGCCCGGCCGGCCCTCCGGCAAAGGCCCTGGGGAGCAGTGCCCGCAGGACGGTTCAGCTGGACGCGACGCCCGGGTGGCCGGCGCCGCCGTGGAACTCGGTGCCCTCGGCGAACGCGGCGTCGAAGCGCTTCTCGAGCGCGTCGAGCTCGCCGAACTGGGCCTGGTGGGCGTGCTCGCTGCCCTCGGCCGCGAAGACGTGGTCGTCTTCTGAGCCGCTGTGGCTGTAGCTGGTCTGGTCGTCGGCCTCGTAGTGCACGGCCGGCGCCTGGTCGAACTCGACGTGGGTGCCGTGCTCGTAGTTGGTCGAGGTGTCGGCGTGGTGGTCGTTCTCGTAGACGGCGTGCTGGTTGTTGTAGTCCGCCTCGGAGCCGTGGGCCTCGTGCAGCTGGTTGAGGGCGTCGTGCTCCTGACCGGCCTGGTAGTGGCCGTAGTCCACGTCCTCGTGACCGCCGTCGTAGCCGGCGTCGATGTCGCTCATGGAGTGTTCCCCCTTGGTTGTCTTCAGACCGCGACGCTTTCGACGTTACGGTCTGTAGGCGCCCGCGGAATCCCCCGAACGTGCCACGCGTCACACCGGACCGGCAGGGATCGGGGGTCGCCCATATTGCCTGGCCCTGGGGACGGCGGACGGTGCGCTATCGGCGGCCGGCGAGGACCTCGTGGGCGATGGCGTCTCGTTGGGCCGCCTCGTGTTCGGTCTGGGCCTGTTCCTCGGCGGCGCGTTTGTCGTACGCCGCGCGCGCGGCGGCGATCTCGTTCTGGTGGGTCTCCGTCCAGGTCACCAGGGACCGGATCGTCGTGTGGAGGGTGGCGCCGAGCGGGGTGAGCTCGTAGTCGACGCGGGGCGGCACCGTCGGGTGCACGGTCCGGGTGACCAGCCCGTCGCGTTCCAGGTGCCGGAGGGTGCGCGTGAGCATTCGCTGGCTGATCCCCTCGATCATGCGCCGCAGCTCGGTGAAGCGCAGGCTGCGCCGGTCCAGGAGCGCGATGACCAGCAGTGACCACTTGTCGGCGATCCGATCGAGGATCTGGCGGACCTCGCAGTCCTCGCGGGTGTCCCACTGCAGGACGTCGTAGTCGGCGTCGGTATCCCCGCAGTAACCGAGGGACCGCAAAGTTCCGTCTTCCATGGCTACCGATGGTGCCTGACGATGCAGTCGGTTACAAGAAGGAACCGGCATGCGCTGGGAGAACCGGAGGGCGGGGCGCTCTCCGAGAGGAGTCGAGATGTCTACGTCGGACACCCGCATGGACGGGCGGACGTGGGGCGTGTTGTTTGTGTTGTGCGGGGCGATCTTCCTGGAGGGGATCGACGTTGCGATGCTGAACGTGGCGCTGCCCACGATCAGGGAGGATCTCGGGTTGTCGACCGGGGTGCTCAGCGGGGTGGTGAGCGCGTATGTGCTCGGGTACGGCGGGTTCATGCTGCTGGGCGGACGAGCGGCCGATCTGCTCGGCCGGCGGCGGATGTTCCTGCTGTGGCTCGTGGTCTTTGTGCTCTTCTCCGGGCTGGGTGGCTTCGCCACTGAGGGCTGGATGCTGCTGGTGGCACGCTTCGTCACCGGAGTCGCCGCCGCGTTCATGGCTCCCGCAGGGCTGGCGCTGGTCACCAGCAATTTCGCGGAGGGTCCGCAGCGCACCAGGGCGCTGGGGGTGTACGCCGGCACGGCCGCCGGTGGCTTCTCCCTCGGTCTGGTCGCCGGGGGCCTGCTGGTGTCGGCCGGCTGGCGGTGGGTGTTCTTCGCGCCGGTCATCCTCGGCGCGGCGATCCTGCTGGCCGCGGTTGCGCTGCTGAAGGACGACGTGCAGGAGATTCCGGAGGCACGGAGCTTCGATCTGGCCGGCGCGATGAGTGTCACCGGCGCCATGCTGCTGCTGGCGTACGGCGTGGTCCGGCTGGAACACGGCGGGCAGGGTCTTGGGACGACCGTGGCCGTCTTCGCCGCAGGCGTGGCGCTGCTCGGCGCCTTCGCCCTGATCGAGCGGCGCACGGCCAACCCGCTGGTCCGGCTGGCAATCCTGCGGTCGGCTCCGCTGGTGCGGACCAACCTGGGCGCGCTGCTGTTCATGATCTCGTTCGCCGGGTTCCAGTTCATGGTGACGCTCTACCTGCAGGAGCTGCGGGGCTGGACCCCGCTGCAGACCGGGCTCGCCATGCTGATCGTCGGCATCGACACCATCCTCGCCCCGACCCTGACGCCGTGGCTGGTCAACCGGTTCGGCAACGTGCGGGTGCTCTTCGCCGGCATCGTCTCCGCCGGGCTGGCCTACACGCTGTTCCTGCCCGTCGCGCCGGACTGGACCTACGCCGCGATGCTGCCGAGCATGCTGCTGCTGGGCTTGGCCTTCTCGTTGTCCTACGGCCCGCTGACCATGGCGGCCACCGACGGCGTCGACGAGCAGGAGCACGGCCTGGCCGGCGGACTGCTGTACACCGCAATGCAATTCGGCATGGCCCTCGGCGTCTCCGCGGTGACCGCGGTGAGCGTGGCCACGGTCAGCGAGGGCGGTGACGGCATCAGTCTGGAGGCGATCCGCAACGGCCTGATCCTGCCGGTGACCGCGTCCGTCCTCGCCGCGCTCGTCACGGCATTCGGCCTGCGCCGCAAGACCCCGACGCCGCAGGCCCCGGCGCCGGCGGCCGCCCACACAGCAGCCTGATCACCGGGAGCGACGATGGCGACCAGAGTTCCGACGTTTTCGATGATCGAGGGCCAGTTCAACGCCTACCTGCGCGATATCGGGTACGCCACGATGACCACGGTCGACGCCAAGGGCCGCCCCCGGGCACGGGTGCTGATCGCGGTGTGGGAGCAGATCGATGGGCAGCCGCTGGGCTGGCTGGCGACGTACAAGACGCCGGTCAAGGCGGCACACCTGGCCAACAACCCGCACGCCACGTTCTCCTACTGGAGTCAACGGCAGAACGCGGTCGCGATCGACACGGTCGCCGAGTGGGTGAACGACCTCGAGACCAAGCAGTACGTGTGGCAGTTGTACGAACGGACCAGCCCGACCGGCGTCGGGTACCCGCTCGGCAACTTTTGGCAAAGCCCGGCCGACCCGAAGCTGCACGTCCTGCGGCTGACCCCGTGGCGCGTCCAGGTTATCCGCGGCACGGACCTGCACAGCCGCATCTGGCAGGCGCCGGGCGCCAGCTGACACTCCGGGAACCGAGCGCCGCGTCGTCCATCGACCCGGGGCCGGTCCGGACGTGGCCCGGCGCAGCAGGTCCAGTAGCGGGCCGGCGGCGGGGTGCAGGCGGTCATGGGCTTCTGGTCGCTACCCCGCTACCGAGGGCCACAGCGAACGCCTCGACGGCGGGGTGGCGCTCGGTGCCGGCCCGGAACGCCAGGCGCGTGCGCCGCCGGGTGGGCAGCGGCGTGAGTACCACGCCCGCCGGCACGTCGACCGCCGCCAGCTCCGGCACGAGCGCCACGCCCTGCCCGGCGGCGACGAACGTGAGCACGGTGACGAAGTCGTCGGCGTGGTGGCGCACCCGCGGGGTGTAGCCGGCGGCCTCGCACGCCCGGACCGTCATCGTGTGGCACAGGGTGCCGGGGCTGGCCAGGATCCACGGCTCGTCGCGGCACCCGGCCAGGTCGCGGGGGCCGGGCGCGGCGATGAAGATCGTCTCGTCGAGCAGGGGAGCGGTCCGCAGGGCGGGGTCCGGCTCGATGGGGACGAGGTCGTAGTCGTGCACCAGGGCCACGTCCAGGGTGGCGTCGCGCAGCATCCGCGGTACCACTGCGGGGTCCAGCTCTTGCACGCTCAGCTCCAGCGCGGGGTGCGCGGCGGCCAGCCGGACCAGGACGGGCGGCAGCAGGGTGCGCATCGCGGTCGGGAACGCGCCGATGCGCAGCGGTCCGGACAGCCCGGCGCGGGCGGCGGCGAGGGCGGCCCCGGCCCGCTCCAGCGCGGCGAGGACCTCCTCGGCGTGGGCCACCAGCGCGCGTCCGGCCGGGGTGAGCGCCACCGTGCGGCCGGTGCGGGCCAGCAGGGCCACGCCCGCCTCCCGCTCCAGGGTGGCGAGCTGCTGCGACACCGCCGACGGGGTGTAGGTGTGCGCGGCCGCGACCGCGGCGATCGTGCCGTGCTGGGCCAGGTCGCGCAGCAGGCGTAGCCGCCGGACGTCGAGCATCAGATCAGCTTACGCTTTTCGGTGGCTATTTGAGCTTTTGCTTACGGTCGTACCCCGGCACGCTGGTGGCATGGATGGGATTTTCGTACCGCTCGTGACGCCCTTCGACGCGTCCGGCGACGTGGATGCCGTTGCGCTGCGCGGGCTGGCCGAGTCCGTGCTCGACGCCGGGGCGGCGGGGCTGGTGGCGTTGGGCACGACCGGGGAGCCGGCGACGCTGAGCGCTGCCGAGCGGGCGCTGGTGGTGGCCGAGGCCGCCGCCGCGTGCCGCCCGCGCGGGGCTCGCCTGGTGGTCGGCGTCGGCGGGAGCTCGACCGCGGCATGCGTCGCCGAGGTGGCCGCCCTGCCGGCCGGGGTGGTGGCGATGGTGGTCGTGCCGCCGTACACGCGGCCGGGGGAGGCCGGCGTGCTGGCCCACTTCCGCGCGGTCGCGGCCGCTTCGCCGGCGCCGGTCGTGGCCTACCACGTCCCGTACCGCACCGGCCAGGCCATGTCGCTCGACGCCCTGCTGGAACTGGCCGCGATCCCGAACGTGGCCGGCATGAAGCTCGCCGACGGGCCGCTCACCGGCGACACGATCGCCCTGCTGGCCGCCGCGCCGCCGGGCTTCGCCGTGCTCGGCGGGGACGACGCGGTGATCTCCCCGCTGCTCGCCCTGGGCGCGCCCGGCGGCATCCTGGCCTCGGCGCACGTGGCCACGGAGGCGTTCGTGGCCCTGCGCGAGGCGTGGCGGGCTGGCGACGTCGCCACGGCCCGCCGTCTCGGCGCCGGCCTGGCCGCGCTGTCCGCGGCGCTCTTCGCCGAGCCGAACCCGGCGGTGATCAAGGCGGTGCTGCACGCCGAGGGCCGGATCGCGACCCCCGCTGTACGCCTGCCCCTGCTCCCGGCCGGTCCGGACTCGCTCGCGTCGGCTCAGCGCCTGCTCGCGTTCGTGCCGGGCCACGCTGGGCTGGTGTCTTAGTTGTCCTCTTGTGGCTTGTCGTCGCGCTTGCGCAGCTCCTCCTCGCGGCGGCGCAGGTCGGCCTCCCACTTGGAGAACATCTCCTCGTCGGCCTTGCGGTTGCGGGCCAGCTCGCGCAGGAACGCCGGGTCGTCGTCCGGCGCTATCGACCGCCGGCTCGGCCGCTGGTCCTCGGGGAAGCCGCTGCCGGGCCGCCACTGGCTGCCCGCCCCCGCCCGCGCCGCCTGCTGCGGCCGCCCGGCCACGAACCAGGCGATCCACCCGACCGGCGAGAACAGCAGGATGATGAACACCCAGGCGACCTTGGGCAGGTTGCGCACGAGGTGCTCGTCCGTCGACAGGCAGTCGATCAGCGCGACCAGGAGCACCACCAGGTCGATGAGGAAGAGCAGTCCGTAGAGGCGAATCACGCCGGACATCATGCCGGACCGCGCGGGGTCTGTCCGCCCCGTTCTCTGCCATGATGCTTCGATGCCCGACATCGACCTGCCTGCCCGGATACACGCCGCCTGCCACCTGACCGGCGAGTTCGTCCTGCGCTCGGGCCGCACCGCGACGGAGTACTTCGACAAGTACCAGTTCGAGGCCGATCCGCGCCTGCTGGACGAGGTCGCCGCCGCGATGGCCGCCCTGGTCCCGCCGGACACGGAGGTCCTGGCCGGCCTGGAGATGGGCGGCATCGCGGTCGTCGTCGCGCTAGCCCGCCACGCCGGCCTGCCCTGCGCCTTCGTCCGCAAGGCGGCCAAGCCCTACGGCACCCGCCGCCTGGCCGAGGGCGCCCCGGTCGCGGGCCGCCGCGTGCTGCTGGTCGAGGACGTGGTCACCTCCGGCGGCCAGCTGCTGCTGTCGGCCGCCGACCTGCGCGCCCTGGGCGCCGACATCACCGACGCCCTGTGCGTCATCGACCGCGAGGAGGGCGGCCGCGAGTCCCTCGCCGCCGAGTCCATCACCCTGACCGCCCTGCTGACCCGCACCGACCTGGTTCGCGGCGCCTAATCGTGCTCAGGCGACTACACAAAGTTCTTGGACTTGGTTGGTCCGGTCGCGGGCGGGGCGTTCGTCACTAGGGTTGAGAACGGCCAGCAGAGGAGAGCGCGATGAAGTACATGATGTTTGTCTGCAGCGACCCTGAGCCCGACACCGACAAGGAGCACGAGCCCGACATCGAGCAGTGGGTAGCCGAGCACGACGGCGCCGGCCGGCGAATCCTCGGCTCGGTGCTGGCCCCGCCGGTCGCGGCGACGACGGTCCGGGTGCGCGGTGGCGAGCTGCTCGTCACCGACGGCCCGTTCGCCGAGACCAAGGAGGCTATCGTCGGCTTCGACCTGCTCGAGTGCGCTGACCTGGACGAGGCCATCGCCGTGGCCCGGGCCCACCCGATGGCGCGCGCCGGGCGCCTCGAGATCCGGCCGTTCGCGGACCTCCGGCAGTGAGGGACGGGCCGCCGGGCGCCTCCGCCGCGGAAGCGCCCGGGGTCCGCGCACCGGTCGCGGTGGCGGCGGCCACGGCGGCGAGGGAGGCGCATCCGCAGATCGTGGGGGCGCTCATCCGCGTCACCGGGGACTGGGACCTGGCGGAGGACTGCGCGCAGGAGGCGCTGGCCGCGGCGTTACAGCGATGGCCGGTCAGCGGGGTGCCGGACAGCCCGGCCGCATGGCTCATGACGGTGGCCCGCAACCGGGCCATCGACGTGCTGCGGCGGGCCAGTGTCGAGCGGGTCAAGCTGCGGGAGCTGGCGGTGCTGGAACGGGGGGAGCCGGAGCGGATCGAGACCGGTGGGTTCGGCGACGATCGGCTCCGGCTCATGTTCACCTGCTGCCATCCGGCGCTGCCGCTGGAGGCCCGGGTGGCGTTGACGCTGCGGACGATCTGCGGGGTGCGGACCGCCGACATCGCGCGGGCGTTCCTCGTCGGCGAGGCGACGATGACCCGGCGGCTGACCCGGGCCAAGACGAAGATCGCGCAGGCGGGCATCCCGTACCGGGTGCCGGAGGGGCCGGCGCTGGCCGAGCGGCTGCCCGGGGTGCTCGGGGTGTTGTACCTGCTGTTCACCAACGGGTACAACGCGGACGGGTCGGCCGCCTTCGCCGACGAGGCGATCCGGCTGGCCCGGCTGCTGGTGGCGCTGCTGCCGCGGGTCGCGCCGGACGAATCGGATCTGTCGGAGGTCTCCGGTCTGCTGGCGCTGTTCCTGTTCCAGCACTCGCGGCGGGACGCCCGGCGGGACGAGGCGGGGCGGCTGCTCACGCTCGACCGGCAGGACCGGTCGCGGTGGGATCGCGCGGCGATCGCGGAGGGGGTGTCGATCCTCGCGGGGCTCGGGGGGCGCAACGGGCCGTACACGTTGCAGGCGCGCATCGCGGCCGGGCACGCCACGGCGCCGTCGGCCGGGGAGACCGACTGGCCGGGGATCGCGCGGTGCTACGACGAGCTGTGGCGGCTGCAGCCGACGCCGGTGATCGCGCTGAACCGGGCGGTGGCGCACGGGTTCGCGTCCGGGCCCCAGGCCGGGCTCGAACTGCTCGCCGAGGCCCGGGCCGGGGGCGCGCTCGAGGACTACCCGCACGCGCTCGCCGCCGAGGCCGACCTCACGGGGCGGGCGGGCGACCCGGCGCGGGCCGCGGCGCTGTTCCGCCGGGCGGCGGAGCTGACGCACAGCGAGGCCGAGCGGACCGCGCTGCTCGACCGCGCCGCCGAACTCGCCCCGCCCGGCGACTGAACACCGGCTTCTGGGCCTGGCACGGCGGCGCTGGCAGGGCCGACCCGTTCGCCCGGTCTGGCTCGATGAGGCTTCGCTCCGCTCGGCCCGGACCAGGCGCCGGCGGGAGCAGCGGCCCCTGGTTGCGCGGGCGATGCGGATTACTTGATGTTGCCGGCCTCGGCGCCGATGGTCGTGTCCGGGCCGTGGCCGGTGTGCACGACGGTCTCCGGCGGCAGGGTCATCAGGCGCTCGCGGATGGAGGCGAGGATCGTCGGCTTGTCCGAGAATGATCGGCCGGTGGCGCCCGGGCCGCCCTCGAAGAGCGTGTCGCCGGAGAACAGGACGCCCAGCTCGGGGGCGTACAGGCAGACCGCGCCGGGGCTGTGCCCGGGCGTGTGGAGCACCCGCAGTTCCACGCCGGCCACGGCGATCGACTGGTTGTCGGTAAGGTGCGTGTTCGGTTCGAGAGCGGGGTGCCTCATGTGCCACAGCGGCAGATCGTCCGGGTGCAGCAGGATCGGCGCGCCGGTGCGCAGCGCGACGTCGGGCGCGGCGTCGATGTGGTCGTCGTGACCATGGGTGCACACGATGGCGACGGCGCGGCGCTGGCCGAGCGCGCCCAGGATCGCCTCGGCGTCGTGGGCGGCGTCGATGACCAGCGCCTCCTGCTCGTCGCCGACGATCCAGACGTTGTTGTCGACGTCAAAGGTCTCGCCGTCGAGCGAGAACGTGCCCGACGTGACCAGCCGCTCGATGCTCACCATGGGCACCAACCCTATGCGGTCCCGTGGCCCGGCGCCCGGCAACGTCGCACGCTGCGCGACGACGTGCGGGTGGGGGCGTACGGGTACCGCGTGTTTCGCCCCGCCTTCACGCCCGCCGCCGTGCTGACCCACGACCGCGAGCTGCTGGCCGGCCGGCGCACCGCCCTTCGCATGCTGGCCCTGGCCGAGCTGGTCGGCGACCGCACGCTGGTCGCCTTCCCGCTGCGTGACGGCCGCGGCATCCCGTTCGACCTGGTACTGGCCGACGAGGGGCTGCATTTCCCGGCCGCCCGGTGGTCGGACGTGCGGCAGCGGCTCGGGGCCGGGCGCCCGGAACCGCACTGGACCCGGCCGGCCGCCCCCGCGGCGAAGCGGCGCAAGGACGCGCGGGCCGAGGCGACCCGGCACGCGCTCGTCGTGCCGGTCGACCCGCCGCGCACCGACCTGGAGCGGCTCCGGCGGGGCGAGCTGGACCTGGGCTACCTGCGGGTCCGGCTGACCGACTAAGCGGGCTGCGCCGGTAGGCCCGCCTCGCGCGGGCCAGCACGTCGTCTCCGGCTGATGGATTAGGCGGGTTGCGTTGGCAGGCCCGCCTCGCGCAGGGTCAGCACGTCGTCCGTGGCCCGCAGCACGGCCAGCACGCCCGGGTCCGGGGCGGCGTGCACGGGCTCGTAGTCGCGCTCCCCGGCCGCCGGGTCGACGGCGAACGCGAGCCGCGGGCCGTCGAGCGAGAACTGCGCATCGACGCCCGGCTTGTTGCCGCGAGGGTCCTGCCGGTGCCATGTTCCTTCGAGGTGTACGGCGACCAGCCCATGCAGCACGAACCCCCCGTCGCCGGTCGCGAGCCGCTGGTAGCACAGCCCGGCCGGCAGGCCCTCGGCCCGCAGCAGGGCGGCCAGCAGGTGCGACTTGGCGTAGCAGAGCCCGACCCGATGCTCGAGCACCTCCGCGGCGGTCACGGTGACCCGCGGGTCCTCGGCGTCGAAGGAGTGGTGCACCTCGTCGCGCACGAACTCGTACGCCGCGCGGGCGAACCCGGCGTCGCCCGGATGCCCCGCCCGCAGCCGGGCCGCGGCCGCGCGCACGGCGGGGTGGTCGGACTGCACGACGTCGTCGGCGGCGAGGTACGGGTCGGCCGGCATGCGCGAAGCCTACGCCGGACCGCCCCAGCCCCGGGCGGGTAGCTCCAGCGTGAGCGGCACGACCCGGCAGCGCCACGCGAGCGGGAAGGCGGGGCGCCCCGGCCGCCTCAGCGCCGCCGTCACCAGCCCTAGCCGGCGCCGCGCAGCTGCCACGGAGGAAGCGATGGGGGCCCGCGTCGGGCGATCAACGATCTCGACCACCGGCTGCGGTGCGCGCTCGGCGAGTGCCAGGAGCCGCCCCGCTGCAAGCCCGGGGCGGCTCTGCGCGGTGTGGGTCAGCCGCAGTTGGCGTTGAACTGGTACCAGGTGTAGCCGCTCGTGCCCGGGGTGAAGATCGGGCCGATGTGGTAGGTCGTGGGCGTGGTGCCGTTGCACAGGTAGGTCAGGGAACCGTTGCCCGACGCGACGAAGGCCCACGGGTAGCCGGAGGCGCCGTTGTAGCGCTCGAGGACCAGGTAGGCGACGGCCGAACCCGGGCAGGCGTTGGTCGCGGTCACCCGGATCGCGGTGCTGTCGATCGAGTACGAGTAGTTGAAGCCGTAGCAGGAGTCGGCCGGGCCGGCCGCGGCCGGCTGGGCGGGCGACACCGCGGGCACGAGGGCGGCGGTGGCGATGGCGGTCGCGGCGATGGCGCGAAGCTTCATGGGTCAACCATTCGTGCGCTCGGAATGAGAATGACCGGGCCCGGTGGTCGACCCTGTGATCGACAGAGATCGTCCGTGGTAAATCTCGTACGCCGATCGTAGCTTCGGCGGCAGGGCCGCGCAATAACGCGACGAGTTGACGAAATTACGTACGGTTGGCCAGCTCGTCGCGTTGATGCGCGGCCCTGAGCGCGCCGTGCGCCAGGTCGAGACGGACCGGCGGCGGCAGGATTCGGCCGAACTGGGGCAGTTCAGGCCTTGCCGGCCAGGCCGTCGGCGACCAGGGCCAGGCCTCGGCCCTTCGAGGACTCGGGCAGGCGCTGCTCCATGACCAGGGCGCCGGCGATCACGGCGTGCAACTCCGCGGTGGTCAGGTCCGGCCGCACGGCACCGGCGGCCTGGGCGCGGGTCAGCAGGGCGGCGATGGCGGCCTCCAGGGCGGCGCCGGCCTCGTGGATCGGCTCGCCCAGCGGGGCGGTCTCGGTCAGGGCGGCGGACAGGGCCAGGTTCTGGGCGGCCTCGGCGGCCAGGCGGTGGAAGAACGCGTAGAACGCCTCGCCGGCGTCGGGGTTCGCGGCCAGTTCGCCGGCCAGGGTCGTCAGGTCCCGCAGGCGTTCGGCGATCACCGCGGCGAAGAGGGCGTCCTTGGTCGGGAAGTGCCGGTGCACCGTGCCCGGGCCCACGCCGGCCCGGCGGGCCACGTCGTCCAGGCTCACGGCCGGGCCCTCCTCGGCGAACGCGGCGCGGGCCGCGGCCAGGATGCGCTGGCGGTTGCGGACGGCGTCGGCGCGCATGCGGTACCACCCCTTGAAACCGGGGCGCTCGCCCCGCTACAGTGCGGAGGTAACCGGGGCGGGCGCCCCGATTACCGGAAGGACCTACTGCGCATGATTATCGTGACCGGGGCCAACGGGCCGTTCGGGCGGCTGGTGGCCGAGCACCTCGCCCGCCTCGTGCCCGCGGGCGACATGGCCGTCAGCGTGCGGGACGCGAGCCGGGCCGAGCCGCCGGCCGGCGTGCAGGTCAGGACGGCGGACTTCGGGGTGCCGGAGTCGCTGCCGCAGGCGTTCGAGGGCGCCGGGATCGTCTTCGTCAACGCCACCTACTACGGGGCGCCGCCGGAGGTCCGGGCCGGGCACATGCGCCGCGTCCTCGACGCCGCCGTGGCGGCCGGGGTGCGGCGGGTCGTCGTCACCAGCTGGGCCGACGCCGGGCGCAGCACCATCCCCTCGACGCTCGACTTCGCGCGGACCGAGCGGATCGTCGAAGACCTGCCGGTCGGCTGGACGATCGTCCGGGTCGGGTACGGGCTCGCCGCCGCCCTCGCCCGGGACGTGATCGCCGGGCGGCGCGACGGGGTGCTCACCGCCCCGGCCGGCAACGCGGCGCTGGCCGTCGGGGCGACCGCGGACCAGGCCGAGGCGGTCGCCCGAATCCTGACGACGGAGCACGACAGGAAGCGGTACGACCTCACCGGCCCGGACACCATCGGCTGGGACGAGCTGGCCGCGATGGCCGGCGTCGAGTACCGCCCGGAGCCGGAGGCCGGCTACCGCGCCCGATGCCTGCGCGCCGGGTTCCCGCAGCACGCCGCCGACCAGCTGCTCGACCTCTACGCGGCGATCCGCTCAGGGTGGGCCGGGACTCCCACGGGTGACCTGGCGCGGCTGCTCGGCCGTCACCCGGTCATCGCCCGCGCGGCGGTGCAGGAGGCGGTCGACACCTGGGCGTGGTAGCGGCCCTGGCCCGTGGCCCGACAGGGTGAACCGCCGCTGAATCCGGACCGAACAGCCGGGTGGATCGGCCGTTCCGGGGCAGGCGGGAGGCGGTCGGGGCGACTAGGCTCACGATCTTGTGTCGATGCCTTGCGTGACGTGTGGTGCTCCCGGACACGACACCCGCGGCGCCTTTCTCTGCCTCCGGCACGGCGGAGTGCCCTCCGCGGCGTTCGTGGCGGCGCTGGTGGCCGACCCGCCGGCGCCGGTCGACGAGTTCGACGAGATTGAGGACCGCCCGCCTGCGGCGCTGCGGGTGTACACCTGGCTGTTCGTCGTCGTCGTGGCGCTGCACGCGGTGCTGCTCCTGGTCGACGTGCTCGTGCTGCGGCGCGAGGACCAGGTGCTGCGGGCCTACGCGGCCGAGCCCGACACCATCGACCGGCCCTCCACCACGGCCGTGTTCGCGCTGGTCGACCGCGTCGCCGGGGCGGTCACCGTGGCGCTGTGGGTGACGCTGCTGATGTTCGCCGTCTGGTTCGGGGTCGTCGGGCGGGTCTCCGACCGGCTCGGGCGCGACCGGCGCAGCGTGCTGCGGCACTGGACGTACCTCGGCTGGCGGCTCACCCTCGTGCCGCTGGTGATCTATCTGTTCATCGAGGCGGCGCGGGACGAGGTGCACCCGTCGGACCGGGCCGGCTTCGTGGCCAAGGCCCTGGCCGTCAACCACACGGCGATCATGTTCGCCTCGCTGCGGATCGTGATGCTGGTGCTGCTGGGCGCGTTCGTCGTGGTCGTCTGGCGCCGGCTCAACCCGCGCGAACCGGTGATCCCGCCGCCGTACTAAACGTGCTCCATCCACCACTCCGTGAACTCCCGGCACTGGCCCACACCGTCGAGGCGGATCAGCCACAGGTTGCTGTAGGTGGCGTGCGGATAGCTGGTCGTGCCCTGGATGACGCTCAGGTCCGGGCCCACCGTGACCGGGAACCACGAGAACGCTGTGTGCCCGGGGGCGTCCCCGCGGGCCAGCCACTCCGCCACGATGGCGTCCCGGCCGCGCCACGGGTCGGCGTAGGGCGCCGGGTAGTAGGCCGCATCCTCGGCGAACAGCGCCGCGATGTCGTCGCTGGTGTTGCTGCTCCACGCCCGCACGTAGCCCTCGACCCAGCGGGTCACGGCCTCCAGATCCGTCATGGGCTATTCCTACACGTAGGCTGGAACCGTGGCGAGGTACTTCGACGTGCACCCGGACAACCCGCAGCCCCGGCTGCTGCAGCAGATCGTGACGATCCTGCGCGCGGACGGCCTGGTCGCCTATCCCACCGACTCCTGCTACGCGCTGGGCTGCCAGCTGGGCAGCCGGCCGGGGCTGGAGCGGATCCGGGAGATCCGCCGCCTGGACGACCGGCACCATTTCACCCTCGTGTGCCGCGACTTCGCCCAGCTCGGGCAGTTCGTGCAGATCTCCAACGCGGTGTTCCGGCTGGTCAAGGGGGCGACCCCGGGCAGCTACACGTTCATCCTGCCGGCCAGCCCGGAGGTGCCGCGGCGGCTGCTGCACCCGAAGAAGCGCACCGTTGGCGTGCGCATCCCGCAGCACACGGTGACCCAGGCCCTGCTGGCCGAGCTGGGGGAGCCGCTGCTGTCCAGCACGCTGCTGATGCCCGGGCAGGATGAGCCGATGACCCAGGGCTGGGAGATCAAGGAGCTGCTCGACCACCAGCTCGACGCGGTCATCGACGGCGAGTGCGGCGTCGAGCCGACCACCGTGGTGGACCTCTCGGACGACGAGCCGCAGATCCTGCGCGTCGGCGCCGGCGACCCCGGCCGCTTTGCGTGAGCACTCGAGTTCAATAGCCGCCGGCCCGACGGTTGCCGTTTGCCCGAAAGGGCTGCGTGCATGAAAAACGGGCGCTAGCGGTACCGCGTAAAAATGTGGAAATCGGCCGTGAGAACTGAGGCCGAGCGGCCGCGGCTCAGCCTTTCCACCACGCTGCTGAAGTGGCACCGGGACACCGACCGCTACACCACCGCCCTGGACGCCCCGGCGCCCGCGACCCGCCCCTCCTACGCCGGCCCCCTGGTGGGCGCCCTCGCCACCGCTGACCGGCGCCGGCAAGAAAGGTCAGCTCGGTGCAAGCGTGGCCGATAGGCGTGACGTGAGGGCGCGATCGGCAATTGGAGTTGGCGCATGGCGTGGGGACGGGCATCGAAGGATTCAGCCGTAACTCGGCAGCTGTCGACGGACGGCGGGCAGTTGGCGGCCGTGACCGCCGAGCGTGACGCGCTCAGGGCGGAGATCGCGTCGCTGCGGGGCACCGAATCCGCCGCCGTCGAGCGCTTCCAGCTGATGACCGACGCGGCCGGGATCGGCCTGTGGGACATGGACGTCGTGGCCGACGACCCGGTGAACCCGAACAACACGTTCAACTGGTCCCAGGACTTCCGCCGCATGCTGGGCTTCACCGATGCGCGCGACTTCCCGGACATCCTGTCCAGCTGGTCCTCGCGCCTGCACCCCGACGACCTGGACCGAGTGGTCACCGCGTTCATGAATCACCTCAACGATCGCACCGGGCGCATCCCGTACAACATCGAGTACCGGCTGGCGCTCAAGGACGGCAGCTACCGCTGGTTCCGGGCCACCGGGGCGACCAAACGCGACCACAGCGGGGTCCCGCTGCGGGTCGCCGGCGCCCTGTTCGACATCGACAACGAGAAGAACCTGATGGCCACCGCGGAGCGCCAGCTGGCCCAGCTGTCCGCCTCCGCGGCGAAGCTCGGGCAGGTCAGTCAGGACCTCGGACAGGCCGTGACGGCGGCCGCCGCGCGGGCGAACGAGGCCGCCGCCACGATCGGCAAGCTCGACGCCAGCAGCACCGAGATCGGCAACGTCGGCAACCTGATCACCAGCATCGCCGCGCAGACCAACTTGCTGGCCCTCAACGCCACCATCGAAGCGGCCCGGGCCGGCAGCGCCGGCAAGGGGTTCGCCGTCGTCGCCGGCGAGGTCAAGGAGCTCTCCACCGAAACCGGCCAGGCCACCGAGCAGATCGGGGTGCAGATCAAGCAGATCCGGGCGCAGACCGGCGAAGCCGTGAAGAGCATCCAGCAGATCAACGCGACCATGGAGCGACTGCGTTCGACGCAGGAGGCCGTCGACTCGCTCGTGCGGGAACAGAGCGTCTCGGTGCCACACCACCGCTGAAGGGCCGCGCCGATTGACCCATCGCTCAAGAGCGTTGGGGTGGCTCCCCGCGACGCGGCCAGCCGGTGCCGGACTATGGCAGGCGAGGGAGCAACAGGCCGGCGACGTCCAGAGCGCGGCTGATCGGGGACCAGTCCGCAGCGGGAGTCCAGTCCTCGGCCGACCACACATCGGACATGACCGCCTTGACGAACCCCCATGCCACCACCCGGTCCACCGGGATCGCCAGTTCGTCGGCAAGCTGTTCCACCCGCGACGGGACCAGCGCGGTCAATGCCTCGTCGCGGTTGGCTGGATCGGGGTTGAACAGCAGTGCGCCGACCTCGTAGCCGGGATCGCCAACGATGCCGTGCGGGTCGATGGCCAGCCACGGCTCGCGGGCCGCCCGCAGGATGTTGTCGTGGTGCAGGTCGCCGTGCAGGACAACGCGTTCGGTGGCCGACACGCACAGCTCGCGCATCACAGCGCCGGCGCGCACGACAAGGTCGAGCGGCAGCGGTCCGGCGTCGCCGTGAACGGCCACGTAGTTGTCGAACGCCGCAGCCTGGGACACGGCCTCGGGCATCGCGCAGCCGGGCGGTGGCGGCACGTGCAAACGCCGCATCACACCAACCGCTGCGGATGTCGCCTCGCTGTCCCGATCAGGAACCAGGTCGCGGGCACGCCAACCAGGGGTGACCCGTTCCAACAGCAACGCGCCACGGTCAAGGTCCGCCCGCAGCAGCCGCACCGCCCCGCAGCCCGCGAACGCTGCCAATGCCGGCGCCTCCTCGGCCAGCGACGTGCCGGTCGGCACACCGAGCTTGAGGACGGCTGGCATCCCGTCCCCGCAGGTGACCGCGGTGACGTAGTGGTAGGACAGCTCGTACGGCGAACCGACCGTGAGCTCCCAGTCGTTGGCCAGCTCCCGCAGGATGGACGGCAGATCGGCGAGCCATCGGACGCCGTCATCACCCCAGGCCCCCTCGACGTTACGGGCCAACTCCTCGGTGATCACTCCCGGACCATACTCGACGTCAAGCAAACAGCCCCGCCGAACGGCGGCAGGGTGCGTCAGTCCCGGACGATGAGGTCGTTCGCCGTCCGGAGCACGGTGGACCACACCGCGGGGTCGGTCTCGCAGACCCCGCGCACCTGGAAGACGGCCGTCTCGCCGGGCAGCAGTGTGACCAGCTGCTCGTCGACGGTGGCGGCCGGGTCCAGCCGATCCGGGAAGACCGTCAGGTCGCGCAGCAGCGACGCGGCGGTCACCTCCAGGCGCACACCGTCCGCCGTGGGAGACGCCGCGATCCGGTAGCGCGGGGCAGGGTACTGCAGGTCCACGTCCTCGGCGAAGAACCAGAAGGCGTTGCCGGCCACGAGCAGTTCACCGGCCGCGTCAACCGGCGTGGCGACGTCCGGCGGGATGGGGACGGCGACCGCGGTGCCCGGCGGGACGTCGAACGCCACCGTGGCCTCGGCCCGCGGGGTGCCGTCGAAGCCCAGGCGGCGGACCTGCGCCTCGGCCCGCCACGCGGAAGCGGCGTCGTTGACGGCCACCAGCGCGAGCGAGCCGTCGCGCGGCTGGATGGTGAGGAGGCGTTCGCCGTACACCCGGCGCAGGGCGAACCAGAGGGGCTTGCGGCGGCCGTCGCCGTCGATCGCCGACCACGACGTCACCGGCCAGTTGTCGTTGAGCTGCCACACGATGGTGCCGGCGCAGTAGGGCGACAGCGCGCGGAAGTGCTCGATGCCGAAGGCGATGGCGCGGGCCTGGTTGAGCTGGGTGGCCCAGTGCCAGTCGTCGAACGTGGCCGGGGGCGGGAAGTGCCCGTGCAGGCCGCGGGCGAGCTTGCCGTTGCCGTCGCCGGCCTTCTGGTGGTGCAGCACGCCGGGGGAGTCCGGGGCGAGCGGCTCGTCGGACACGGCCCGGCGCAGGGTGGCGTAGGCCGGCGGGGCCTGGAAGCCGAACTCGGCCACGAACCGCGGGCGGTAGGTCGCGTAGTGCCGGTAGTCGTGGGTGTTCCACACGTCCCAGATGTGCGTGGTGCCGTGCGCGGGGTCGTTCGGGTGCAGCGCCGGGTCGCCCGACCAGGGGCTGCCGGGCCAGTACGGCCGGGACGGGTCGAGCCCGGCCACGATCTCGGGCAGCACGCGCAGGTAGTAGCCCTCGCCCCAGGTCCGCCCCTGCAACTGCTCGGCCCAGCCCCAGTCGCGGTGGCCCCAGATGTTCTCGTTGTTGCCGACCCACAGCACCAGGCTCGGGTGCGGCATCAGCCGGACCACCTGCTCGCGGGCCTCGGCGGCCACCTCGCCGGCGAGGGGCTCCTCCTCCGGGTAGGCGGCGCAGGCGAAGAGGAAGTCCTGCCCGACCAGCACGCCGAGTTCGTCGGCCAGGTCGTAGAAGTCGTCGCTCTCGTACCGCCCGCCGCCCCACACCCGCAGGTAGTTCACGCCGGCCTCGACCGCCTGGCCGATCCGTTCGGCGTAGCGGGCCCGGTCGACCCGCGTCACGAAGGCGTCGTCGGGGATCCAGTTGACCCCGCGCACGAACACGGGCCGCCCGTTGACCTTCAGCACGAACGGCGTGCCGCCCCCGTCCGGCGTGGTGTCCAGCTCGATGGTCCGGAACCCGATCCGGCGCTGCCAGGTGTCGAGGCCTTCCCCGAGCGTGACCGTCAGATCGTACAAATCGGGCGCGCCCAGGCCTCGCGGCCACCACAGCCGCGGCGACGGCACCTCCACCGTCACGGTCGCCGCACGGGCGCCCGCCGGGATCTGCACCGACGCGGTCCGTCCGGCGATCTCCGCGCGGAGTTGCAGGGCCGTCTCCCGCGTCCTTTCCACCTCGACGTGTACGTCCACCAGCCCCCGATCCCCGTCGACCGTCACGACCGGGCGCACCCGGGAGAGCCGCGCGGTGGACCAGGCGTCCAGCCCGATCGGCTGCCAGATCCCCGCGGTGACCACGGTCGGGCCCCAGTCCCAGCCGAAGTTGCAGGCCATCTTGCGGATGTACTGAAACGGTTCTGGGTACGCATTCGGCCGCGCCCCGACGGCGTCCCGCACGCCCTGCGCGTACTCGTACGCCGAGGAGAACCGCACGCTGAGCCGGTTGCCGGTGGGCTGCAGCAGGTGGCCGACGTCGAAGCGGTACCCCCGGTGCATGTTCGCGGTCCGTCCGACCTCGACCCCGTTGAGCTCGACCGACGCCACGGTGTCGAGCCCCTCGGCCACCAGGTCGACCCGCTCGCCGGGGATGCCGTCGAAGACCGTCGAATAACACCAGGTCGTCCGGCCGATCCAGGACAGCCGCGTCTCGTTGTCGTCCAGCAGCGGGTCGGGGATCGCGCCGGCGGCCAGCAGGTCGGTGTGCACGCACCCGGGCACGGTGGCGGGGAACTCCTGCCCGTCTCCCTCGGCGCGGACGGTCCAGCCGGAGTGGAGGGGACGCGGGTCGGACATGTGCTGCTCCCGAGCTACTGAACCGGACAGGTTGCCATGCAGCCCAGCGCTCAGCCGTCGGTCCGGGGTGCAACTTCCGCGTCGAGCATAGCTTCCGCGGCGGTCATCACTTCCGTGTCGACCAGCCCTTCGGCGCTCAGCAGCGCGCGGGCGTCGAGGCGCCGCCGCACGTCGTCGCGGTCCTGGAGGTCGTCGACCACGCAGGCCAGCCCGAGCCACTCGGCGCCGATCTCCTCGACCATGTCCCGGATCGCGAGGGCCTGTGCGCCGCTCTCGACCCAGTCGTCGACGCACAGCACCCGGTCGTGCGGGCGGACGAGCGCGCGGCGGAAGCTCAGGGTCATCTGCCGTGGCAGGTCGCGCCCGATGTGGAAGGGCGAGTGCGCCGCCACCCGGTCGTTCTTGCGCACCTCGACGAGCCCGACGCCGAGGTGCGCGGCGACGAGCGCGCCGATCAGCGTGCCCCGCGAGGCCGGGCCGAGCACCACGGTCGGGGCCGGCTCGAACAGCGCCGCCAGGGCCGGCGGCAGGTCGCGCAGCACCACGGGATCGCGCCACCACTCGGTGATGTCGGCGTAGGCCACGTCCGGGCCGCCGCGCCAGTGGAACCCGACGCGGAGCCGGGTCGGCAGGTCAGGCACCGAGCGCGGGGGCAGGCTGCCACCGCCAGCGGGGGTCGCAGTCCGGGTCGTTCGCGGCCAGCACCGCCCTCAGGACGCCGTCGGGGTCGCAGCTGTACAGCCCGGAGCTCCACACGTTGTTGACCTCGAGCACCGCGAACTGCCCGGCGTCGGTGCGCCCGACGTCGATCACCGCGGTCGGCGGGATGTCGGCCGCCGGCAGGTCGGCGAGCATGAGCGCGACGAACGCGGCCGCCTCGTCATGCCAGGACGCCCGGTGCATGCGCAGCGAGGGGCTCCACTCCTCGCCCTCCACCAGGTACGGCGACCACGCCACCGGCTGCCGCCCGATGGTGAACACCCGGTACTCCGAGGCGAGGTCCAGCCAGTGGTCCATGATGATCAGCGTGCTGTCGGCCGGCAGCCGCGCGGTGCGCAGCCGGTTGCGCAGGTCGTCGGCGTTGCGCACCCAGGCCGCGGAGAACGCCGGGTGCTTCTCGTCGGCGAGCTTGGCCACCGCCGGCCGGGGCCCCACCACGTCGGGCGCCTCACCGACGCTGACCAGCCGGATGTCGCGCCCGGTGACGTTCTTGGGCAGGGCCGCGAACCACGTGGGGGAGGCGCCGGACAGGCACACGTCGGCGCCCCCGGCGATGAGCGTCGTGAGGTATCCGCCCGCGGCCCGCCACGCCACCCCGTCGGCCGAGTGGAGCCCGTTGACCTCGGCCGGATCGCCCGGCAGCTGCGCGACCGGCAGGCCGATGCGCTGGGCGGCGTGCGTCAGCGCGGCGCTCGCCTCGGGGGAGCGCACGCGCAATGCCAGGGTCCGGAACTGACGCACCCTCATATCCTGCCAGCGAGCCTCGTCAGTGTCGTTGCCGGTGGCAGGGGACGGCATACCGCGGCCCGTCGGACTTCGCCAACAGTAGTCACACTGACACTTTAGGGGACATTCAGTTCGAGGTTTGGTATGAAAGTAACAAATCGGGCACGGTAATGTCATGGCTACCGTGCTCCGGACGCGGCCCTTCGTCCCGCCCATGACGCGCCGCAAGCGCGCGGCGCAGCGCCGCCGCCTGGTGATCGCCGTCACGCTGCTCCTGCTGACCCCGACGGTGGTGACCCTGCGCGCCTACTCGCACGACGTCGCCCGCGGCGTCCGCGTGCTCGGCGTCGACGTCGGCGGCCGCTCCCGCGCCGACGCCGCCCGCGCGCTGACCGCCGGGCTGGCCGAGCGCCTGCGCCAGCCGGTCACGGCCAAGGTCGGCACCGAGCCGGCCGTGCTGCTGCCCCTGGCCGTCGGCCTCGCCGTCGACGTCCCCGCGACCGTCGAGCGGGCCGCCGCCGCGAGCCCGGTCCCGCTCCTGCACGCCGACGTCGACCCGGTGGTGACCGTGGACCCCGCCCGGCTCTACACGGCGCTCATGGGCCATCTCGGCCCGCAGGGCGACGCCCCGGTCATGCCGGCCGTGCGCTTCGACAAGCTGCGCCCGGTGCCGGTGTACCCCGAGCCGGGCCGCGGCCTGGACCGCCGCGCCATCGGCGCCATCGCCACGGCGGGCTGGCTGCGCCGCCAGGTCATCGAGTTCCCGGTCGTCGACCTGGTGCCGCGCTCGTCGAGGGCCGACGTCGACCGCCTCGTGCGTGACCTGGCCACCCCCGCGGTCGCCGCCCCGCTGGTCCTGAGCACCCCGCGCGGCGACGTGACGCTCCCGGCCACGGCCATCGCGGGCGCCCTGCGCCTGGAGTCCGACCCCGACGGCCTGCTGACCCCGTCGGTCGACGGCGACGCCCTGCGCAAGGCGGCATCCTCCGCGTTCGCCAGGGTCGAGATCCCGCCGACGGACGCCCGCTTCGAGGTCGCCGCCGGTCGTCCCGTGATCCGCCCGCAGACGGACGGCAGCCGCATCGACCTGTCCTTCCCGGCGCTGCTGGACGCCCTGCGCTCCACCGCCACCCCGCGCCGGGTCACGGTCCCGATGGTGGCGGCGAAGGCCGGTACCACCGCGGCGGTCCTGGAAAACCTCGGCGTCGCGGCGCCGGTGGCCACGTTCACCACCAAGTTCACGCCGGGCGAGCCCCGGGTCGTCAACATCCGGACCATGGCCGAGGCCCTGCGCGGCACCCTGATCCGCCCCGGCGAGACGTTCTCCCTCAACGCCCGCGTCGGCGACCGCACCCACGCCAAGGGCTACGTCGACGCCCCCGGCATCGAGGACGGCAAAATCAAGAACACGCCGGGCGGCGGCGTCTCCCAGGTCGCCACCACGCTCTTCAACGCCGGCTACCTGGCCGGCATGCAGGACGTGGAGCACCATCCGCACAGCTACTACTTCGACCGCTACCCCGCGGTGATCGAGGCCACCGTCGTCTACGGCGCCCTGGACCTCCGCCTGCGCAACGACGCCCCGACGGCCCTGCTCATCGACACGGCCACCACCGACGACGCCGTGACCGTGACCCTCTACGGCACGAAGCGCTACGACATCTCCACCGACTACGGCCCGCGCACGAAGGTCGCCCAGCCCCGCACGGTGTACCTCGAGGAGTCCGACTGCAACCCGACGAACGGGGCTGAGGGCTTCACGCAGGAGGCCTACCGCGTCTTCAAGCACAACGGCAAGGAACTGCGCCGCGAGCGGTTCGCGTGGCGCTACGACCCGGAGCCCCGCTTCGTCTGCGGCCCGCCCCCACCCCCGTCGAGCCGCCCCGACCCCTCCACCTGAACCCGCACGCGCTCGCTCGTGGGGTCGTACAAGGGGCGCAGGGAGGCGCGGGCCGGATAGGGCGCGCCGGCGATCTCCACGGTCAGCGGGGCGGCGTCCAGCCAGGCCTGGTCGAGGGGCTCCGGGCCGGCGTCGAGCATGGCCAGGCCGACGGCGCCGCCCAGGGTGTGGCCGTAGGAGGCGGCTCGGACGTAGCCGACGTCCCGGCCGTCGCGGCGGACGACCTCCCCGTGGTACATCAGCGCCTTCGGGTCGGTGACGAGGACCTGGACGAGGCGGCGGGTCAGCGGGCCCCGCGCCTTGCGGGCCAGCACCGCCTCGCGGCCGATGAAGTCGCCCTTGTCCAGGGCCACGGCGAAGCCCAGGCCGGCCTCCAGCACGTCGTCGGTGTTGTCGATGTCGTGGCCGTAGTCGCGGTACCCCTTCTCCATGCGCAGGCTGGCGAGGGCCTTCAGCCCGGCGTGGTGCAGGCTGCGGCCGGCGCCGGCCGCGACCAGCCGCTCGTGGACGTGGACCGCCTGCTCGGCCGGCACGTAGAGCTCGTAGCCCAGCTCGCCGACGTAGGTGATGCGCAGGCAGAGCACCCGGGCGAAGCCGATCTCCAGCTCGGCGGCGCCCCGGAAGGGCAGGGTGATCTCGGCGTCGGCCGCGGCGGCCAGGATCTCCCGCGAGCGGGGGCCCTGCAGGTTGATCTGGGCCCAGCCGGAGGTGACGTCGGCGGCGAAGGCGTGTCTCCCGTCCAGGTGCCGGGTCAGCCGGGTGAAGGCGTGGCGGTGGGCGGTGTCGGAGGCGACGACCCAGAAGCGGTCCTCGTCGAGCTGGGTGACGGTCAGGTCGGCCTCGATAGTGCCGGCCTCGTTGAGCCACTGGGTGTAGGTGACCCGCCCCGGGTTGGCGACCCGGTTGGCCGAGAGCTCCTCCAGCGCGGCCGCCGCGTCGCGGCCCTGGACCAGGAACTTGGCCATGAAGGACATATCCACGAGGACGGCGTCCTCGCGCGCCGCCCGGTGCTCGGCCGCCCACTGCCCGAACCAGTCCGGTCTACCCCATGAGGGGGCAAAAGTTCCGGAATAGTGGTAGAAGTCGGGCATTTCCCAGCCTGAGACGTCGCGGAGGTACGGCCGCAGATCGGACAGCGCCGAGTGCAGTGGCGAGCGGCGCGCGAACCGGGCCGAGGTGAAGGCGCGGGAAGGGAAGTGCGTGGCGTAGACCTGCCCCAGCGCCTCGACCGTGCGGGAGGCGCGATACGCGCGGTTGCGCTGGTACGGCTGCAGCCGGTCGATGTTCATCCCGGTCACGTCGACGTCGGGGCGCCCGGAGGCGATCCACGCGGCCAGCGCCCGGCCGATCCCGCCCCCGGTGAGGATGCCGATGGAGTTCATCCCGGCGGCCACGAAGTAGTTGCGCAGCTCCGGCGACTCCCCGAAGATCGGCGCCAGGTCCGGGGTGAAGCTCTCCGGCCCGCAGAAGAAGGTCCGCACCCCCGCCGTCGCGGTCGCCGGGATGCGGGCCATCGCCGCCTCCAGGTAGGGCGCCATGCGGTCCCAGTCCGGCGGGAGCGTGCCGAAGGCGAAGTCGTCGGGCACCCGCTCGACGCTCCACGGGGCCGCCGCGCCCTCGAACAGCCCGACCATGAGGCCGCCGGTCTCCTCGCGGAAGTACCCGTAGGCGCCCGGATCCTCCAGCACCGGCAGGTCGGCGCTGACGCCCTCGATCGGCTCGGTGATGAGGTAGTAGTGCTCGGCCGCCTGCAGCGGGATGCTGACCCCGGCCTCCTCGCCGAGCTGCCGGGCCCACATGCCGGCGCAGTTCACCACGATCTCGGCCTCGACGTCGCCGAACGGGGTGCGCACGCCGGTCACGGTGCCGCCCTTGCGCAGCGTGCCGGTCACCGGGACGCCCTCGATGATCCGCACGCCCCGCTGCCGGGCCCCCTTGGCCAGCGACATGGTCACATCGACCGGGTTGGCCCGCCCGTCCTCGGCCACGTAGAAGCCGGCGAGCACGTCGTCGGTGCGGGCCGGCGGGAAGAGCGCCTTGACCTCGGCGGGGGAGATCTCGTGCACGTCGACGCCGAGGTGACGGTTGAAGGCGGCCACCCGGCGGTACTCCTCCAGCCTCCCCTCGTCGGCGGCCAGCTCGATGAACCCGCACTGGCGCAGGCCGGTGGACAGGCCGGTCTCGGCCTCCAGACCGGCGTACAGGTCGCGGGTGTACTGTCGCAGCCGGGTCGAGGTCTCCGAGAGTGAGCCGAAGGTGACCATCAACCCGGCCGCGTGCCACGTGGTCCCGGCCGTGAGCCGGTTGCGCTCCAGCAGCAGGACGTCGGCAACGCCCATCTTCGCCAGGTGATACGCGACGGAGGTGCCGACGACGCCGCCGCCCACGACCACGACGCGGGCCCGCTCGGGGAGGTCCATGCCGAGCACTGTAGCCGCCACCGGGGCGTTCCCCCGAACAGTCGGCGCCGGGCCGCTGACCTGCGGCGTTACGGAAGTCATAGGAACATGCCGGCCGAGAATGGCAAAAGGGCGCACGCAGGCGACTCGGCGAGGTAGCCTCGTGGGCGCTGCCGCTGTTGATATGTCCACAGTGGAGCAGAACGGGCCTGGATTCGAGTGAGCCGGCGTGAGCCGGGACACACCTGGATTCATTCATGTCGGTCGGGAACACATCCGAGGCCGGCGGCGTTCGTTACACAACCAAGTCACCAAGAGAGGGTGAACGCCATGGCCATCAGTACCGACTACGACGCGCCACGCCACCCAGCCGGGAACGACCTCGCGGAGGACAGCCTCGAGGAGCTCACGGCGCGCCGGGCGAACGGTCAGTCGGCCTCGGTCGACGTCGACGACAACGACCTCGGCTTCGAGTTGCCCGGCGCCGAGCTGGCCGACGAGGAACTGACCGTTCCCGTCGTGCCCATGCGCGGCGACGAGTTCCGTTGCTCCAGTTGTTTCCTCGTGCACCACCGCAGCCAGCTGGCTCGGGAGCGCAACGGGGCGCCGATCTGCACCGAGTGCAGCTGACCGTCCTTACCCCTATCCGCGGATCCTGACCCGCGTCAGGTCCTCGGCCACCACAACCTCGCCGTCGAAGAACGCTTCCGCCTCCCGCCGGAAGCGCGACGGGTCGTCGTAGCGCTGCGAGAAGTGGGTCAGCACGAGCGTGCCGACCCCACACTCCGCGGCCACCTTCGCCGCCTGCCCAGCGGTCAGGTGCCCGTGCGCGACGGCCAGTCCCTCGTCCTCGGCGAGGTAGGTGGACTCGATCACGAGCACGTCGGCTCCGTCGGCCAGCGTCTCGACGCCACCGCAGAGCCGCGTGTCCATCACGAATGCGAACCGCTGGCCCCTGCGGGGTTCGCTCACGTCCTCCAGCCGTACCCCGTTCAGCTCCCCGGCCCGCTGCAGGGCCGCGATGTCCGGCCCGGCGATGCCGCGCTCGCGCAGCCGGTCCGGCAGCATGCGTCTCCCGTCGGGCTCGATGAGGCGGTAGCCGTAGGCCTCGATGCCGTGGTCGAGGCGGTGAGCCTCCAGCGAGAATCGCGCGCATTGCTCCACGAACATGTCCGACGCAATCGGGCGTTTCGTGATGACTGCGGCGTCGTAGAACGGGGACGCGTGGCGGAGGCGGTCGAAGTACACCTCGCCGGAAGCGGGGAAGTAGGCCTGCACGTCGTGCGGCGAGCCGTCCAGCGAGATCCGCTGGATCACGCCCGGGAGCCCGAGACAGTGGTCGCCGTGGAAGTGGGTGAGGCAGATCCGGGTGATGTCGCTCGCCGCCACCCCCGCGCGGACCATCTGCCGCTGCGTGCCGTCGCCCGGGTCGAAGAGGATGCCCTCGCCGTCCCACGTCAGGAAGTACCCGTTGTGATTGCGCTCCCGGGTCGGGACCTGGCTGGACGTGCCGAGCACGACGAGCTCGCGCGGAGACATCGGCAGAGCCTACGCCTGTTGTTCGCCCGCCGTTGCTCGCCCGGACAGCCGTCGCCGCGAGAGTGAGCCCCATGCTTACGCGACGTAGTCTGCTGCTCGCCGGCGCCATCGCGCTCCCCCTCGCGGCGGCCGAGCCCGCCGCCGCCGGGTCGCCCCGCGGCGACAACCCCTTCACGCTCGGCGTGGCCAGCGGCGACCCGCTGCCCGACGGCGTCATCCTGTGGACCCGCCTGCTGCGCGCCGCCGGACCGCTGTCGGCCCGCCCGGTCGAGGTCGAGTGGCAGGTCGCCCTAGACGAGCGGTTCCACCGGGTAGTGCGCGCCGGGCACACCGTCGCCCGGCCGCAGCTGGGCCACTCGGTGCACGTGGACGCGCGCGGCCTGCAGCCCGGCCACGGGTACTTCTACCGCTTCCGGGCCCTGGGCGAGATCAGCCCGGTCGGGCGCACCAAGACCGCCCCGCCGCCGTGGCTGGACGGGGGCCGGCTGCGCTTCGGCATCGTCAACTGCCAGGACTTCCAGAACGGCTACTGGCCCGCCTACACCGGGCTGGCCGCCGAGGACCTCGACGTGGTGCTGCACCTGGGCGACTACATCTACGAGTACGACCCGCACAGCGCCTTCGCCGACCGCAACCACACCACGCCGCAGACGCCGGGCCTGGACCAGCTGCAGACGCTCGACGACTACCGGGCGCGGCACGCGCAGTACAAGGGCGACCCGGCGCTGCGGGCCGCGCACGCCGCCTTCCCGTGGGTGGTCACCTGGGACGACCACGAGACCGAGAACAACTACGCCGGCCTGGTCGACGAGATCGACGACACCGGCGCCCAGCACCAGTCGCCCGAGCAGTTCGCGCGCCAGCGGGCCGCGGCCTACCAGGCGTACTACGAGCACATGCCGATCCGGGCCAACCTGCGCCCGGGCAGCGCCGACCTGCGGATCTTCCGCCGGTTCGACTTCGGGCGGCTGGCGCGGATCAATGTGCTGGACACCCGGCAGTACCGCACCGACCAGCCCGGCGGCTTCCCCGGCGACTTCGGCCTGCCCGAGGCCGGCACCGGCAACGCGAACGGCACCCTGACCGGCGAGGACCAGGAGCGCTGGCTGCTGGCCGGCCTCGACCGCTCGCCGGCCCGCTGGAACGTCATCGCCCAGCAGGTCATGATGAGCCGGACCAAGCTGCCCAACCCGACCGGCGGCCTCCCGGCCATCCTGGCCAACCTCGACCAGTGGGACGGCTACGCCCCGCAGCGCACCCGGCTGCTCAAGCACCTCGCCGACGCCAAGGTGGCCAACCCGGTGGTGCTGGCCGGCGACATCCACTCGAGCTGGTTCAGCGAGCTCAAGCTCGACTTCGACCGCCCGGAGCAGCCCTCGGTCGCGGTCGAGTTCACCGCCACGTCGGTCAGCTCCGACTTCCCGGCCGCGTTCGACGCGCCCCTGAAGGCGGTCAACCCGGTGCTGAACCCGCACGTGAAGTACTTCGACGGCGCCAAGCGCGGCTACCTGCGCGTCGAGGTGGCCAAGGACCTCTGGCAGACCGACGCGCGCACCGTCGACACCATCGCCGAGCGCACGGCTCCGGTGTCGACGAGCGCGTCCTACGTGGTGGAGGCCGGGACCAGCACGCTCAGCAAGCGTTGAGCATGCCCTGCAGCGCCGACTTCTCGGCCGACTGCAGTTTCAGGCCCCAGGTGTACTTCACATTGATCCACATTTTCGCGTAAGTGCAACGGTACGAGGCCAAGGGCGGCCGCCACGTCGACGGATCCTGGTCGCCCTTGGCCTGATTGACGTTGTCCGTGACCGCGATGAGCTGGGGGTGGCTCAGGTCGTTGGCGAAGCTCTGCCGCTCCGCCGTCGTCCAGCCGCTCGCCCCGGAGCGCCACGCCTCGGCCAGCGGCACCACGTGGTCGATGTCGACGTCGGAGGCGGCTGTCCAGGTCGCCCCGTCGTACGGGCTGTACCAGCGCCCCGAGGTGGCGGCGCAGGAGCTGTTGGTGACCACGGAGGTGCCGTCCCGCTTGAGCACGGTCTCCCGGGTGTCGCACGAGCCACTGATGGTGATCCAGTGCGGGAACAGGGCGCGCGAGTACCCGCTCATCGACCCCTCGGCCGCCACGGTGAGCGCGTCGAGCTGCGTCTGCGCGGTGGCCTTGGACGGAATCCCGGGCGGCGTCGCCCCGGCCGGCGCGGCCGGCGACAGTGTGAGGGCCCCGGCCCCGGCCACCACGACGGCGGCCAGCACCCGCCCGACCCGACCGATCGACATGCGTGTCTCCCTTCGAAGCGTTGAGAGCACGCTGTCGTTCGGTGTTGAACGACCCGGGAAGCCCGAGTGACTCGGCATTGAAGATCTAGAATGTAAAGTGCGCCCTGCCTTCCCCCTTCCCCAAGCAGCGGGGGCGCGGTTAACGGTTGCGCCCCGGCCGGCGGCCACGCGGCGCCGTCCCCAAGCAGCGGGGGCGCGGTTCCTCAATGCCTTGATCGCCGGCGCCGCGCTCGGCGGGGCTCGCGATCGCGGCGGGCGTGCGCGGCCGGGGGCGTGACCCCGGCCGCCCCGGCCGAGGACCGGTTCGCACTCCTCGGCCACGAGCGGTCGGGGTGGCGATGACCGCGCGGATGTTCCTGCTGTCAGAGACACTGGCCCACGGCGCGAGCAAGCCTGCTTCGTGGCCGCAGCGGGCTCATCCGGCGCGTCCGGCGAACGGATCGGGACCGACGCCCGACCGAGCGAGCAGCCGCGCCGTCATCGCCAGCACCTGTTCGCCGTATGCGGGGTCACGGGATGCGGCGGAGGAGAGCACCGGCCGGCCCTTCGTGTAGTAGCCTCCGGTCGCGGTGTCCAGAGTGGGATCGCTGGCGAGCCTGACGGCGGTACTGGCGCCACGTTCGGGGCTGGACAGCAGAAACCGGGCCGACCCCTGGAAGAACCGGAACGCGCCGCCGTTGCGTCCGAATCCGGTGGCGACGTTGCCGGGGTTGGCGGCGTTGACGGTGATCTCGCGATGGTCGAGCCGGTGCGCGAGCGCATAGGTGAACGCGAGGTTGAGTAGCTTCGCGTCGCAGTACGCGTGCCATTGGCTGAACCGCTCCGGGTAGGACCAGTCGGTGAGCCGCCGGCCGAGGCGCTCCACCGTGGACGACACGTTGACGACCCGGGCCGGCCGCGCGGAAGCGATGGCGCCGCGGCGCAGCATGGGGAGCAGCAAGGCGGTGAGCGCGGCCGACGCGACGTGGTGGACCGCGATCGTGCGTTCCACGCCCTCCGGCGAGAGGTCCCGCCGCGCCGCCGCGCCGCCGGCGTTGTTGACCAGGACGTGGAGTCCACCTTCCGCCACGGCGGTGACCTGCTCGGCCAGGCCACGCACACCGGCCACGGAACCGAGGTCTGCCCACACCGGCACACCGTGCAGTTCGCGGGCTGCCGCCACAGCGCGTTCCTCGGTCCGGGCGTGGACGAGCACCCGCACCCCGGCGCGGGCCAGAGCGTGCACTGTCGCCTTGCCCAGGCCTCCGGATGCTCCCGTGACGAGCGCGGTCGTTGCTGATGATGTTGCCATGCCTACGAGCCTCGCGACCGCGGTACCGGATGACAACCAGGCACCTTCAGGGTATATAGGTACCTCGTGGATACTATCGCTGACCTGCGCCAGTTCGGCGGCGCGGATGTCTATCTGCGGTCCTGCCCGTCCCGTGGCGTGCTAGACGTGATCGGTAGCAAATGGACGGTGCTTATCGTCCCGGCGCTCATCGACCGTCCGCTACGCTTCGGTGAGCTCAGACGCAGGCTCGACGGCATCACCCAGAAGAGCCTCACTCAGGCGCTGCGCCAACTGGAACGCGACGGCTTCGTCAGCCGGACGCAGTATCCGACCATCCCACCCCGGGTGGACTACGCGCTGACCCCCCTCGGTCACCGGGTGGCCGGTCTGCTGGGCTCCATCCGCGACTGGGCCCAGGACAACCTCGTTGACGTGCTCACCGCCCGCGCCGACTACGACTCCCGCTCCGCCGAACTGCCGGAACAGCAGCGAGGCCACGGTGAGGCACCATGAACACCGACCACGCCGACCCGCACGAGCTTGCCGAACTTCGCGTCGCCCTTGACGTGGACGACGCTGGCGAGTCGGCGCTGGGCTGGTCAGGTGTCTACGCCTTCGAAGCCGAACATGGCATCGTGCTGCCGGAGCCCTACCGCACCCTCGTCGCCGAGATCACGGACGGGTCCTTCTCCGGGCCACCGGACTACGGCCTCCTCAGCGTCGCTGAGGTGCCCGACGATTGGGGCGACGACCGCCTGGCACGCATCCTGAGCCTTGACTTCCCACTGACCGAGGCATGGTTGTGGGAGGAAGACCCCCGACCGTACGAGGAACTGCAACCGTTGCTCGATCCGGTCTTCTACCACGGGTCGATCGTGCTCGGCACGGATGGCTGCGGGATGTACTGGCACCTGATCGTGACTGGCCCGCATCGCGGCCACATCTGGAACATCAGCGGCGAGGGAGCCGTCCCCTTCGGCGCCGAATTCGGTCACACCACCGGCACGTCCGGATTTCTCGGGTGGGTCCGGCATTGGGCGGCCGGCAAACCATGGTTCGATGCTCCCTGAATCCATCCACACGGTTCAGCGAACATCGACGACAGGTCGCGGCGCCGAGCCATCGTCTCCAGCGATGCCGCACGCTCATGGCCGACCGCGCGCCTACGCCTCCGTCTTGGCGAGCACGGCGGCGGCCATGATACGCAACTGCTGGAGGTAGTAAAGCTGGCGGTCGAGCGCGGCAGCAGCTCAGGATCGCCGAAGCGTCGGATGATCGGGTTCGTCGGTCGGCCACAACAGCCCGCACCGAACAAGGCGCATTCGAAGGTCGGCTTCTTGGGCGGCGGTCAGCGGCGCTCGGGGCAGGTCGAACACGGGCGGGCCGTCCTGCCAGAACAGGTACGCCTCCGGCCGCTCCTCGACGCGGCGAACAGCCCGCCAAGTCCATCGCTGCCAGGTTAGATCCGTGCTGGACTCGAGGACATCCTCGGTGATCACCCAGGTGCGGGGAGCATGCCATGCTGCTGGGACGGTCACGGCATCGACGAACCGGTGACGTGCCCCCAGTGCCATCAGTACCGCCACGGTGACTGCCACGATTCCCACGGCGGTGACCCGGGAGCCACTGCCGCCGAGCGAGGCGAACGCGCCGCCGACAGCCAGCACCCCGGACAGCAGCAGCGCCGAGCGGACCGAACGCCACGCGCCAGCCCGCAGCTGCGCCCGGAAATACTGCCGACTTCGGCTGTACGTGAACTCGATCCGCACTCGACGATGGTATGGCCCGGAGCCACCAAGTCCGACAAGATCATGTGCACTCACATGCCGCGATCCGATCGCTACGGAGCGTCACGGCAGACTGGGTTGCCCGGCTTCCGGACATGCCAATGAGCGTGCACGGCTCCTTGGCGGTAACCGAAGTTGCATTGACTGGTGTCGCTTGATGACCTGCTCGGCCGCCAGTGCCGGGCTGGAACACACTATTCCTGGACGAACAGCTCTCCGGCGTACGGGCTGCGATCAAGCCCGGGAACGTTGTCAAGCAATTGCTGCCGGCCGTACGAAAGAAATCCTGTCAGGGCTTCCAGGAACTCGGGCCGGTCCACCTGGGCCAAGCAATCCGGTTCAGGGTCCGCGGGTCGGACGCCATGGTCATCGCAGCGGTATGGATCAATGGCAGCAACCTCCACTCGCTCGCCGGCCACGGGGCGGAACTCGACGACGTCGGCCGCCTCGGTGAAGGTCAGTGTGTACGCCCTATCCGCGCGCAGCGCAGCGATCAGCCGGGCGACGGAGACGAGGAAGTCGAACAGCGGGACGCGGCGGCGAGGACCGATGACAGCCGTGCCGGCCACGGCCAGCGTCACGTACGAGCGGAAGACCGTGTAGTGCAGGTCCGTTTCGCTCAGCACGTCGCCCGACCCGCGCTGCGATGGCTCAAACAGATACGGAGACGACGGCTCGAAGTCTGTGTCCTCAGCAAGGAGTGCGATCATAAGCGTGCGAGTTCCTTGAGGCTAGTTGGGCTTCGCGGTGTCCATTCTCGCCGAGGCGGGACATCGACGTCGAGGCAGTGGAGCCGCCGAGGACACCCCGAGCATCAACACCATGATCGGATGCGCGCACATGCCGCGACCGGTGCGCGCGGGCGGTCACCGATCGTCAGGAACTGTGGCCGAAACGGCCGCGGTCCCAGGACCGAGTGTCCATTGAGGTCGCGTGACGCCGGGCCGGGAGGCGATCATGTGGCCATGCCAAAGCTGGCCTGCCGCTGCGGGTACATCCACAACCTGTCGCCGATTCCCGACGACGGATTCCAGGTCCTCCCCGATTGGGCAACCGACAAGCTGCTGTACGCGGACGCAACCACAACGGAAGAGTGGGAGGTAAGGCAGTTGCGCCAGGCGGCGCTGAGCCGCCTGTACTCCTGCCCCAACTGCGAAGCAATCATGTGGGACAAGGCCGGTGACGGGCAGTACCGCACCTATGTGCCGTGCGAGCGGATGATCAGGATCTTCGCCGACCTGGCCGACCGCGACGAGTTCGGCGGCATCCGACTTCGCCATCCGCAGACCATGGCAGACATCGAGCGGCAGCACCTGCTACTGCACCACGGCGCGTACGTCGTCGTCCACGATGGACACGGCGAGGTGTACACGTGCCTGAACGAACCGCAAGACGAGAACGGCGAACCAGTCGACGGCACGTGGATCGCCCGGCCTCTCGACGACAGCGATGTCGCCCGGATCCGCGCCTGGGACCACTGAAGCCGACTTCCGTCAAGATCACGTGCACTGATCTGCCGCTGAGGGCGCGCGCCGGCCTCGCCCGCCGCCGTCACCCTCCGTGTCTTCCGAACCGATCACGCTGCCGCGCTCGGTCCTGCGACGAGCGTGAGCGCTGGTCGCTCAAGATCGATACACGCGCCGTGCCCCCTCAGGGTCCGCGTCCTCGGTCTGCGTTCGATATACCGTGATTGCGTGGTGTCGGAGGTGCGGCGGGCGTTCAACCAGATGATGGCTGGGCAGGTCGGGCCGTTTCTGCGCGGGCACGGGTTCCAGGACCAGAAGAAGGGGCGCTTCCTGCGCGTCGTCGACGGCGTCGGTGCGGCCTCTCTGTGGTTTCAGAACTCCAACTATCCCGGGCTTGCGCCGTACTACATCAATTTCGGCGCGGGCACGAAGCGCTGGATTGCGTGGTCCGGCGGCAGGGTCGAGGACGGCCTCGGGCAGCTGTCCGGACGCATCGACCCGCCGCCGGAGTTCGCCTTCGCTCCTGGCGCCGACATGTGGAGCCTGCGGACGCCGGAGGCGGCGGCCGAGCACGGTGCCGGGGTGTGCCGGACCTTCGACGAGGTGGTGTTCCCACGGCTGGCGGCGCACCTGGAGTACAACGCGGCCCTCGAGGACGCGGCCGGTCGTGGCACGCCCGGCCAGGAGCCGCCGCGGTGGCGCGGCGTCGTCAACCGGATGATGTACCCGCAGCACCTCGACAACTACTTCGCCTGGCTGCGGGCCGGCCGGGCACCCTAAGCGACGTGCTCTGTAAGGGTCGCGTGTCATAGGCTTCGATGGTCACGACGCCGCACCCGGTCCGACGATTACCTCGCTGGTGGCGAGCTTGCCGGAGGCAGTGTGCAGCGGTGCGCCCCAGCAGCCGGTCCGTCGCGCCGAGGATCGTGCCCGTAGGGGACCGCAGTCGTGCCTACCGATCTTTGGACGGTGATCTTGGTTTCCGCTCATGCCGCCGTTGGTGCGCGCCAGCCGGCCGTGCGCGTGACAGGGGGTGACCGGCACGACGAGGCCAAGGCTTCCTGTCGTGCCGAATTTGGCGAAGCTCGTCGCCCGGTGCCGCACCTGGCATCGCCGCGTCCGCCGCCGGGCGCCCACCGCCGTCACGCCTCGCACCGCCACGCCTCGCACCGCCACGCCTCGCCGCGCCCATCGTCTCGACTCCTGCCGCCGTCAAGATCTGCGCCGGCAGCCGATACCGTCCAGGATGTTGGCCGTCCGGGTCGCCGGGCGCCGCCGTCGTGCCGACGGCGGCGTCGGGAAGCGGCGCGTCAGTCGAAGGTGACCTTGATCTTGCTCGAGGCGTCGAGGCCGACGTGACCCTTCGGCTGGATGGTGATGTCGCCGGACTTGCCGTCGAACTTGCGGCCGTCCGACAGCGTCCAGACGACGGACCAGCGCACGACGGTGTCACTGCCGGTGAAGCGCATTTCGCCGCCCGCCCCGGATGTATACGCAATGGTGGGCAGCTTGGTGATCGTCAGCGTGGCCCCGGAGGTGGCGACCATCCTCCCCGGCGTCATCGTCATCCCCTCGAGCGCCTCGAGCGGAGGGTTCCCGATCATGTCGATCGAGGTCAACGTCCCGGGAAGGGCCGGGCAGGACGTGGGCGTGCCCGGGGTACCGGCGGCGACCACGAACTGCGGGGAGGCGGCGCCGAAGCAGGTCTGCAGCGCGGTGTTGATCGCCGCGTCGGCCTTGGGCTTGGCGTCCGCCGACATGGTGGGCGCCGGCAGCGTGATCACGGCAACGTCGTCCGCCGCCGGCACGACCGTGACGGACCGGCCGTCGAACAGCTCGTTCGCGGGGGTGGTGACGGCGTACGCCCCCGGGAACGCGGGTCCGTTCTTGGCCGGGTCGACCGCGACGCCGTTCACCTTGACCTTGAGCTTCTCCGCGTCCGACAGGTTCGTGAAGGACAGCTTGACAAGCGGATTTTCCAGTTGGTACTGCCGTCCGCGGCGCTGCGCGTCGAGGGTCTGCGTTACCGTCGCGCCGTTCGCCTGGTACTGCACCGTGATGGTGGCCCTGTCCCCGGACTGGGCGACGTGGATCACCTTCATGTGCTGGGGCCGCGACGCCGGGTCGACCAGGGCGGCGCCGCTGAGCAACAGGTCCGCGGTGGGCAGCTCCGCGGCGAGCGAGCTCTTGTCGACGTCGCGCAGGGCGCCGAAGGCGTCGCCCGCGGCCAGGCGGGCGAAGTAGTCCTCCGCCACGCCGCGCGGGTCGGGATGCAGCAGCCACCAGGCGGCCCCGCCGCCGGTCACGATGCTTACGAGCAGCACGGCCGCGGCGATCAGCGCGAGGCGCCCCCGCCCGCGGGACGGGACGGGCTCGCCGCCCGGCTCGTCGTCATCGTCGTCATCCGAGGCGGCCGGCTCCTCGGCGGAGCCCGGGGCGGCCCGCTCTGCGGGGGCGAACGCCTCCTCGTCCGCGGCCGCTGCGGCCGGCTCCTGGCCCGCGGCCGGCCTCTCTTTTTCCTGTATCGCGACCGGCTCGTCGATCGAGGCCGGTTCAGCAGCGTCAGTCACGGCGGGAAACAATAGGTGACCCGCCCGCTGCGCGCTGCCCGCACACGCCACCGCCCAGGCTGCTGGCATGATCATGCGACCGAGCGTGACGGGTCGGGCGTCGACGTGATCGAGGGTGTGCAGTGGGACTGTTCTGGGCTGCGGTGGTCGCCTGGTGTGACGAGACCGGGGCGGAGCTGGAGCCGAACGCATCACTGCGCGTCATCGAGCCCACCGGGCCTGCAATCGATCATGTGGCTCAGCCAATCGCGTGGTGTGGTTGAAGCGGGCCCTGCCATCATCGGTGTCTCCTCAGTGAAGCGGAGCGTCCATGATGACGGTTGACTGGTGGCAGCTGCGGCACGCGTACGGCCGGGCGATAGACACCCCGGAGCATCTGCGCGCGCTGGAGTTCGGCGATGCCGAGGCCCGCGAGGCGGCGCTGGGGCACCTCCAAGTCGCGGTGCTGCATCAGGGTTTCCCCGAGACCGCGACTGCGCCGGCCGTCCGGGCCGTGACCGCGCTGCTCGCCGAAGGCCGGGCGCACCCGGACACGGTCGATTCGCTCGTAGCGTTTCTGGGTGACGCGGCCTCGAGCGTCACCGACCTGGCAGGGAACCCTCACTTCGCCGAGGAACTGCCAGACGTCGCCGATGCCGTGGCAGCGGCATACCCGGTGGTGCTTGCGCTGCTGGAAACGTCGGTGCCTGACCGCGCTCTGTTCTATGCGGAAAATCTCGTGGCGATCGCCCGGATGGCGCCACTGATAGACCGGCGCGAGGACCTCGCTGCCGTCGTCAGCGACTGGCTGCAACGCGGCCCCGGACCGCGAGCCCCTTGGGTCCGCTGCCTCGGCCAGCTGGGCGTGGATCTCCGCGACCTGCTCTTTGACCCAGACCCCGCGGTCCGGCTGCGGGCCGCGCTTGCCCACGAGGACGATCCGCGGAGCCAACAGCTGGTCCTTGCCACACTGGCGGGGCCGCCGCCTCCAAGCCTGCACCAGTTTGAACTCGTCGCCGCAGCGATCCGCATCGCCCCCGACTTCGACAGGATCGCAACGGCCGCTTGCGAGGTTGCCAGGCGGGACAGTTGGACCGGGTTCGACGACGGGTGGGGCGCCATAGTGCGCTTTGCGTTTGCCGAGCCGTACGGCCCGGGCCGGCCATTGACCGACTCACAGCGTGCGCTCCTTCGGGCTCTGGTCGTCAACGACCAACTCTGGGATCCGAAGAACGGGAGCTGCGGGCTGGTATTCAAGGAGGCCGGGTTACCACGCGACCGGGATGCCTGCCGCCAGCTTGCCCAGTGATGAACTCTCATGATCCGGGCGTCCTGATCTGCCGCCGTCCGTGCGAGCCGTGGCCTGGAGCTAGCTCCGTCCTGGCGTGCTTCCGGTCGGCGTGGCCTTCCCGCATTTGATACCGCCCCGGCGCGGTGTGGGGCGCCAGGACCCTTCGCGGGCCGCCTACGCTGTCGGCCATGATCGAACGTTCGACCCATCAATGGCGGCGAGTGACGGCGGAGCAGGAGGCGGCGGTCGCCGCGGGGTCACGCTCCGTGCCTTTCGCCGGATTGCGCCGGCGCTCGGTCCTGCCGATGAGCACGTATTCACTGCAATGCTCCGCCGGTGGGGCGTTGGGATGGCGCTCGACCTTTCGCAGGCTTCGGCGGAATTGACAGCCGGCCGGACGTGGCAGATGCAAGAACCGGCTGCGATACGCTGCCGGTGAGCGCGGATGGCGACCGATTGTGCGACGCGTTGCCGCACCGGCGGGCCGGCGTGACGGCGGCGGTGGTGTTGGTGCGCGACGGCCCGCGCGGGCGCGCCCGGACGCTGCCGTGCCGCCCTTGCGGCCCGGTGCGGGATCGGCGTGGTCGGCGACGACCCGGTCGGCGGGGTCTTCGCGGCATTCGGCCGCCGCCAGGTGACCGCCGGCAACCCCCTGATCCGGCCGTCGCTCGGCCTGTTCGGGCGGTAGCGTCGGCGGGACCTGCGTGGGGGCCGGGTCGGGCCGCTGATCGTCGGCCGCGGTCACCGGCGGGACGCCACCATGGATGCGGCGTAGCTTCTCGGCGTGCCTCTGAGCAAGGCCCCACGCTCGATGCCGCTCATGTTCCCGACGGAACTGCTCCGTCGCCGGACAATAGCGCCGAGACCTGGTCCGGTCACGCATGGCAGCCAATTCCGTGCGACTGAAGAATGACAGCTGCCCCATGAGATTTATTATCCCCTACCTCGCCCAGAATCACCGCCCCGAACGGTAACGACAATGTCAAATGGTGCACGCTCATGCCGCCGAGAGCGCTCTGGCGTTCATCCCCGCCGGTGACGTACGGTGATACATGGCCGTCTTTCCCGACCAAGGCTCGCGACGTTGCCGAAGTGGCGCGTCCTCCTGCGGGCTGGAGGGGCAGTCGGGGGTCGTTAGGGGTGGTTGGCGTCGGGGTCGTGGCGACCGGGTAAGAGCGGTTCGAGGGCGCGGGCGAGGCGGTCGAGCCAGTCTGTGGTGGCCTCCTGCATGGAGGGGTGGTTCGTGACGGTCCAGGTCCTAACCGTCGCCGGGTCGAGTTCTGCAACGCCTGGCATCCGGCGTAGCCGTGGCGACAGCCGGATCCCGGGCAGTTCGGCCAGGAGCACGGCGTCGTGGAGGTCCTTGCCGTCGCCGTCGCCTCGATCGGCGTGGTCGGCGACGAGCCATTGAAGTTTCCAGGCCAGTGACAGCGCCGCGCTCGCGGTCCAGAGTGCGGTGGGGGTGCCGTCGATGCGCGGGATCGCGGTCAGCACCGCGGGCTCGGGCAGCGTCTCGTCGTAGGCGAAATCGATCTGTACCGCACCGCCGTCGAACGGCACCATGACACGCACGCCCGTCCCGTCGTATCCCGTCGTCTCATAGCTGTAGCCGAAGGCGGCGTCGAACTCGGCTCGTGCGGGGTCGAGCCGCACCCCGTCGGGTGTCAGCGGATGAGCTTCCAGCAGTTCGAGCAGATCCATGTGCGGCCGGTCGGGCTCGATATCGTCGGCGCGCAGCCAGCGCAACCCGTCCGGCGGCAGGCGTGGCCGGTGGCCCTCGGCATCGTAGTCCTGTGCCGCCCACAGCTCGTCTCGTGGCCTGCGGTGCACGGTCTCCGGCGCGCTACGCACGCGGTGCAGCCCGTCCACATACGGGTACGGCCACCAGCGATCCTGGGGCTGGACGGCTATCGGCCGCACGATCCAGTCGAGGTCGGCAGGTTCGCGCGCGTGCGGTCCCACCCACGCCAGCATCGTGACGCTGCCGCGCAGGATCAGCGCATCCGCCAGGGGCGAGTCACCGATGAGGGCGAGGATGTGATCGATCGCCGAGCGGTGCGGATTCATGCGGATATCCAGCCGGCGTCCACAGCCGGGTTGCTGTCCAGCACGACGTACTCCTGTTCGACCTCGACGATCGTGAGCCCGGCCGAGGTGAGTTCCGCGAGCAGTGCGTCGAGGCGGCGGCGTGCTTCCGGGCGGCCACAGCCGCGGCAACGCTGGGTGACGAACCGCTCATGGTGCCCGTCGGGGTCACCGCGGCGGGCGTTGCGGGACACATGCGCGGTGTGCCGCAGGCTAATTCGCCGGGCCAGATCGATACCGGCTCTATCGACGACCAGCTTGACGTGGTGCTCGAAGTATCGGTCCGGTGGGGCTTCCGCATCGAGCTGTAGCACACCAACGTTGAACGGCGACGCCTCCACCTTCACCCGCACCACCGTGAATCCGTCCCCGGCCAGCCGCTCCTCCCAGCCGTGCGCCTCGGCGGCCACGACGGCGAGCCGACCGCGGGTGCGCAGCGTCAGCATCGGCTGGTCGGGAGTCACACCGCGGTCGAGCACGATACGGGTGTACTTCAGCCCCTGCGCCACGGCGAAACCGGCGAGCCGCGGATCGGCCAGCAGCGTCAGATGGATTTCGAAGTCCCCGTCAAGCACGCCAGCGAGGCTAACCCCCTCGACAGGCCAACCGGCGGCCATCCCCCGCAAACCACACAAGGTGAACAGCCAGGCGCGGCTCGGCGTACGCCGCCTCCAGGCCCGGGTGGCGCTCACCCTGCGCCTGCTCGGCGGCCTGTCCACCTGCGGCGGGCCGAGGAGATCTACCGGCGGCTGGTGCTCAGGTCATCTTGAGCAGTTGCCAGCCGGCCCGGCGGGGCGGGTCGTCGCGGGGCTCGGCCGGGTACTGCCAGCCCTGGTTGGTGCCGAAGAAGAGGTACTCGTCGCCGATCGGCAGTACGCCGCGCACGCCCCAGTTGCAGGCGTTGTTGAAGCCGGTTGTGGTGAGCGGGTGGGCCGGGCTGTCGGCGTCGTCGAAGACCCATACCTGGCCGGCGGCGCGCTCGTCCGGGAAGGCGAACCGGCGCAGCAGCTGCAGCTCCACGTTGGACACCTGGTGGCCGAGCACCTCCTCCAGCAGGTGGGTCTCGGGGTTCAGGGTCAGGTCGCGCAGCACGCGGGCGGTGTGGAAGGTGCCCATGTACAGCTTGCCGCGGAACACGGCGGCGCCCCAGCCGACGTACTCGTTCCAGCGGTCGTCGAACCCGCCCGCGCCGAACTTCGGGTCCTGGTGCAGCAGGTTGTCCTGGCGGGTCCAGCCCTCGGTGGCGGGGTCGTAGACCCAGTACTTGCGCTCGCCGTAGAGCAGCTCGATCTCCTGGTCGGCCTCGCCGGGGCGGCGGATCCGGTACACCACGCCGGCCGGTGAGCTCTTGAGGTACGCCAGCGCCAGATGCGGCAGCGTGTGCTTCGGGATCTGCGGGTACTTCGCGATGTGGTGCGTCATCGCGGGCTCGACGCTGGGGACGCCGAAGGTGGCGTACACCCAGCCCTCGTAGGACGTGACGGCGAAGGAGACCATGGTGCCCGCGGTGATCGGGTCGGGGAAGAACCCGGCGGCGGTGAACACGAGCGTCCACTTCGCACTGTTCGATGTGGACAGGTCTTCCAGCGGCGGGCTGACGTACACGCCGGCCGCCTCCTCGCTGCCGGTCCCCGCCCACGTGCCGGTCACGAGCCGTCCATGGTGGACGGTGAAGTACGCGGGCTGGTTGCCCAGCCGGCCGACCTCCTCGAACCGGAAGGGGTCGCGCGGGTCGCCGGTCCAGCGCTGCACGGCGCCGGTCGGAGGGTTCGGTCCGGAGCCGGTGCCGGGGTCGCCGGGGTGGGCCAGGCCGACGCCGAAGTACAGCCGGCCGTCGGCCACCACGAAGTTCTTGAGGTTGTCCCACTCCGGGAACCGTTTCCAGCCCAGGAACTTCGCGTCGTGGGCCCGGTAGGCGAGCAGCACCACGGTGCCGCCGGCCTGCGCGCCCTGGTCCAGCGCGGTCTCGATGCCCCCGACGAACACCACGTCGCCCAGCGAGCCGGCCGCGCGCAGCCCGACGACGTCGTCGATGCCCGGGAACTCGGCCCGGGTCGGGGTGCGCTCGACGCTTTCGCCGGTTTCGATGTCGTACTGCCAAACCTGCACCGGCATCGCCTCGCCCACGATGCCCTGCGCGGGCCCGACGTGGTGCACGGCGTTGTAGGAGCCCTCGAACTCGACGGTCACGTGCTCCGGGTCGTGGAAGGGCCGGGTCAGCGTCGACAGGCCGGCCGCGGCGAAGTCCGGCGAGACGGTGGCCATCCCGGCGCCGGTGGCGTTCGAGGTGGTGCCCCACCACACGCTGCGCCCGCGGTCGTCGGCGGTGAAGGCCCAGATGTACTGCTGCGTGGTCTGCAACACGCCACCCTCGCGGCACGTCCCGTCGGGTCCGACCGGCTCGGTCGGCTCGCCGAAGCCGAACCAGCAGCGGTCCGGCTGCGCCTGCGCGGCCACGCTCACCCGGTGCCGGCGGTCCTCGCCCGGCCGGCCATCTGCTCCAGTCTTCACGCGGCCGCTGCTACCCCGGCACGCGGCGACTACTCCGCCCCGCCCGCCGCCCATTTCGCCCGCAGACTGCGGATGCCCCCGCCCGCCTTCCGTTTCGCCCGCAGACTGCGAATGGCCCCGCCCGCCGTCCATCTCGCCCGCGGACTGCGGATGGCCTCTCGACCGGCTCCGGAGGGCGGGCCAGGTCGCCCGGGTCCATCAGCCAGAACCACAGGGGTCGGCCCGACGGGTGACGGCCTGCAACGTGCGGTCGGTCAGGAGTCCAGCGGCCGGCGGGCGATCGCGATGACCGACTGGCCGAACGGCGGGCGGAAGCCGCGCTCCATGAGCCGGGTCAGCGGGGCGACCGTGGTGTCGTAGAACTTGACCATCGCGCCCGGGCCGGGCATCTGCTTGAGCAGGCAGGTCGACACGTAGTACCCGATGAGGCCCAGCGAGTTGGCGTAGTGCAGCTTCACGATCTCCAGGTCGGCCGCGCCGAGGGCCTCGCGCATGGTCTTCTTCGTGTAGCGGCGCACGTGCCCGGTGGCGATGTCGGCCGGGCCCATCGCGAACGGGAAGGCCGGCACGACGATGACGAGGTGGCCGCCGGGGCGCACCAGGGAGCGCATGGTGCGCAGGCCGCCGATGTCGTCGTCGATGTGCTCGAGCACGTTGTAGGAGATGGCCGCGCTGTGCTCGCCGCTGACCTCGCCGGGCAGCAGCAGCTCACGCACGGTGACCCCGGGGTGGTCGGCGAAGCGCTCCTTGAGCGCCACGATCCGGCCCGCGTCGGCCTCGGTGAGCGTCATGCGGGACGTGTGCTCGAGCCACTCCGCGGCGTAGTCGCCCAGACCGGCGCTGACCTCGATGGGGTCGTCGCCCAGGTACGGCGTCGCGAAGGCGACGAACCACTTCCGGTGGTTCTTGGCCATCGCGAGGCCTTCGAGCACCTCCGACTGGATGCCCTGATCACCTAGGATGGCCGCGTTCGGGTCCGGCACTGTCGCACCCCTACGTGAAAGCCGATCGTGTCTGGCAGGAACTGGCGTAGTGTATCGGCGCCGATAGTCCCCACGCCACTCCTGGGATCGGCCACGAGCAGCGTCTATGGTGACACGGTGAATCCTGGGGACAAGGCCGCCGAGCGCCGCCACCTGGCGGCCGCGCTGCTGAGTTATGTGGCGTTCGCCGTGGTGGTCCTCCAGCACCTCTGGGCCGCCCCCCAACGGCGCCTGATGGCCGACAACGGCCAGGACCAGGTGTTCTTCGAATGGGTGCTGACCCACGCGGCGCGACTGTTCACGCACGGCGACAACCCGTTCTTCACCGACCAGCTCAACGCACCGCTGGGCGTCAATCTCATGGCGAACACTTCCGTGCTCGGGCTCGGTCTGCCCCTGGCCCCGATCACGCTATTGTTCGGCGCCGGTACGACATTTGTGCTAATCGATACCATAGCGCTCGCGGCCACGGCCGGCGCGTGGTATTTCGTCCTTTCCCGGCACGTGGTCGGTTCCCGCATCGCCGCATACGTCGGCGGCCTGTTCTGCGGCTTCGCCCCATCGATGATCTCGCAGAGCACCTCGCACCCGAACATCGCGGGCCAGTTCCTCATCCCGTTCATCGTGTGGAACGTCCTGCGCCTGCGCGACCCCGGCCCCCCACTGCGACGAGGACTCGCACTCGGCGCGGTGGTGCTCGTCCAATGCTTCATCAACGAGGAGATCCTGTTCCTCACCGCGGTCGCCCTGCTGATCTTCCTGTTGGCGTACCTCCACCCGCGCGACTACGCCGCGGCGATCCGCAACGCCGCGCCCGCCCTCGGCATCGCAGTGGCGTTCACCGCGGTACTGCTCGCTTACCCGCTGTACCACCAGTTCGCCGGCCCGCAGGCCTATCACGGCCTGCCGGACTTCGTGCATACCTTCAGCACCGACCTGGCGTCATTCACCCGATTCAGCAGCCGGTCCATCTTCGCGCCGGACAAGGTCGACTGGACCGACAAGATGGGCGGCCGCACGGAGGAGAACACCTTCCTCGGCCTGCCCCTGGTCGGCCTGCTGGCCGCCGCCGCGGTCGCGCTCGTGCGCGTCCGCGCCGCCCGCGCGGTCATCATCACCGCCCTGGCTTTCGCCGCCCTCTCCCTGGGTTCGGACGTCAAGTACCAGGGCGAGGAGACGGGCTGGACCGGGCCGTGGCGCTGGATGCACGAGCTGCCCCTGCTCGACTCGGTCGTGCCGACCCGCCTGGCCCTCGTCGTCACGCCCCTGCTGGGCGTCTTCCTGGCCCTGCTCATCGACCGCTACGTGGTCGGCCCACGCCCCGCCCCCGCCCCCGCCGCGCCGGTCGCGTCCACGCACCCCTCAGACGCCACCGATCTCCCCCACGCCGGCAGCGCGCCCGTCTCCCCGGAACCCGCTCACCACGCTCGCGGCATGGGCGCCGCCATCTCCGACAGCTCCGGCGCGGCGGCGACGCTCGAGGCGCGGCCCCAGCCGGACGACGAGGAGACCACGCCCGCGGCCCGCTGGCTGTGGGCCGTGGCCCTGGCGGTCGCCCTGTTCCCGCTGATCCCGACCCCGCAGCCGGCCAGCGAGCGCGACGCCGTGCCGGCGTTCTTCACCAGCGGCGCCTGGCGCAAGACCATCCCCGCCAACTCGACGGTCGTGCCGGTCCCGCTGGACTGGTACACCGCCCTGGACGCGATGCAGTGGTCCACCGAGACCGGCCTGAACATCAAGATCGTCGGCGGCTACTTCCTGGCCCCGGACCCGAACGACCCAAAGGGCACCGCCATGTACGGCGCCGTCGGCCGCCCGACGCTGAGCCTCCTCGGCAGCGTCGGCAACGACGGCAACGTCCCGCAGATCACCCCGGAGCAGCAGGCCCAGGCGCGCGCCGACGCCGACTACTGGAAGGCCGACTTCGTGGTCCTGCCCGACCGCCAGGGCAACAGCGAGGCCATCCACCAGGCCGGCGACCGGCTCTTCGGCCCCGCCGAGCACGTCATGGACGTCTGGATCTGGCGGGTCTGACCCGGCATCACCGCCCCGGCTGCCCGTTCCAGTCCACGAGCTGCACGATCACGCCGTTGGGATCGCGCACCTGGAACGCCCGCTCCCCCCACTCCTCCACGGTCAGCGGCATCGTGATCGCCACTCCCCCTTGCTCGAGCCGCGCGAGCTCCCCTTCGAGGTCGTCGACCACGAACGCGAGGATGACCCCGGCGGCGTGCACGTCCCGCTGATCCTCGGGCAGCGTCCCCAACCCCTGGCGCAAGAAGACCACGTTGTGCCCGACGTCCTCCCGGCTCAGCGCCGCGAACCCGTCCGCCGCCATCTCCTCCCGAAACCCGAACCACTCCTGCAGAAACCGGCTGGACGCCGCAACATCCCGGACGTTGAACGACACAGCAGAGGCACTGACCCGCAAAATCCCTCCCTCACACCAAAACTCTATACACCGTATGTCGAATCCGCCCCCACTGCCAACCCCAAGACCAAACCCGGGCATCCGAGCAAGCCTGTCGGATGTATCCCCCGACAGGCGGCATGAGGGAGAGGGGAAGGCACAGGGCATTCCGGACATAAACTCTGCCAGGCGAAAAATCCGATAAGTCGTGGCGCGGAGCGCCCGACTTATCGTGAGGCCCTACGGCCCTCCAGCCTCTCCGGCATCTCCGGCCCGACGACGGCTAGGTGACTGGTGCTAAACGCGGGCTGATTGGTGACGCCGGTCAGCCCGCGTTTGTTGTTGGGGCGAGGTCGGGTTCGGGAGGTGCGCGCGGAT